>JAKVBD010000030.1 GCA_022446985.1 Lentisphaerales bacterium | reverse complement strand
AGAAGCTCGACCATGGTAAAGAAGCGAAGGGATTTTCGGATTGGCAGACTATGGGACATATTTCGCTAACTCCACATTAATATTTAACAACTGTATATAAAAAAGCTAAGAAGCTATTTTATGTAAATATAGTCGTTTCTGCAAGCGCAGAAAAGTCGTTTTTGTGAAATATGTCATTAGCACTTCCAGTGCCAAACTATTTTGAGCACTGGAAGTTTCCAAGAAGTGAGAAAATTAGAGCTGTTTTGTCAAATTTGCCATTTCAATGGCAGCCTGGGCGCAATCCCAGCCTTTGTTACCGGCTTTAACGCCAGAGCGGTTCATCGCTTCTTCGACGGTATTAGTCGTAAGTACGCTGAAGATAACCGGGAGGCCATGTTTAAGGTTAAGTTGGGTGACTCCGCTTGTTACAGAGTTTACTACCATGTCGAAGTGAGGAGTATCACCTTTGATAACGCAGCCATTGCAAATGATGGCATCGTATTTTCCGCTGGCAGCAAGTTTGTCAGCTGCAAGAGTGATTTCAAAAGCACCCGGGACAAGAACTTCAGTGATGTCTTCAGGGGCAGCTCCGTGACGAAGTAGGCAGTCAATGGAAGCTTCAGTCAATTTGAAAGTGATGAGATCGTTAAACCTAGCTGTGACTATAGCAAATTTTAAACCTTTGGCGCTGAGGTCGCCTTCAATTGTAATCATTGGATTATCCTTTGAACTCATTTTGTTCATTAATGTATTTTACCATATCAGCTATGCTGATTAATTTTAAGTCGTGTTTTTTTGCGTATATTTTAAGATCATCAAGACGAGCCATAGTACCATCTTCATTCATTATTTCGCATATGACACCAGAAGGTTGCAGGCCGGCCATGCGGGCTAAATCAACCGATGCTTCTGTCTGACCGCGTCTTTCCAGAACTCCGCCTGATTTGGCGATCAACGGGAACATGTGTCCAGGCTTGACAAAGTGTCCTGAATTGAAATCCGGTGAAGCCAGGCGTTCAATAGTGATAGATCTGTCGGCGGCAGATATTCCGGTAGTTGTTACATCTTTGGCATCAACCGAAACAGTAAAGGCGGTTTCAAAAGGGCAGGTGTTTTTATCCGCCATGAGATTTAAGTCAAGTTCAGCTGCTCTTTCTGGAGTCAGGGTGCAGCAAATGAGCCCACGGCCATGAGTGGCCATAAAGTTTACCAGTTCAGGAGTCGTTTTTTCGGAAGCATAAACCAGATCGCCTTCATTTTCGCGATCTTCATCATCGATTACGATGACCATTTTACCTTGTCGAATATCGTTAATTGCGTCTTCTATAGAGTCGAGCACTCTGTATCCTCTAAACATATTTATATATAAAGTCCCATACAAATAATAAAGGTGTCGTTTATTGCAAAGTAAAATGTTAACTAACAGTAATTAAAGTTTTGTATGAGACGCGAATTTAGTGCTGTTGAAGTATGATGGGGACTTTGCTGTGACTTGTGTAGTTTTTTTTAAAGTAGGCTTTGGTTTTTTAGGCTACTTATTATAGCTTATAAATTTGAGGAAATGTGCAAAAGTTAGCTGTGTTTTGAAGCAGCAAAAGTTTTTTGCAAAGAAAATTTTAAAATGACTCTAAATTTATACTTTTGTGTTGATTTGAACTGCAAAATGAAATTTTTGTCATAGTGTACTGGGGTTTGCCGTTTTTGGCAAAATTTACAATTTTAGGAGCGACTTGTGAATTTTTTTGTTTTTAATGATTTTTTTTCGAGTATTCTAGCAGCAGGTGGATCGAGCTATAGTCGACCTCCAGCGTTGATGAGTGACCCAACAGTTCAATGGGCGGCATTGATCATTTTTGGATTGGCTATTTGCCATACTTTCATGGCCGGTAAAATTCTCAAGCTATCTCATAAATTCAAGCATGACAGTATGTCCTACAGACTTTTGCACATCTTAGGTGAAGTGGAATGTGTGTTTGGTATATGGGCGTTGATTCTCGTTTTTATCATGGCTGGTCTGCACGGTAAGACGGATGTCTTTAACTACCTGCAAAATACCGTAGATTATACTGAACCCTTACTTGTTTTTGTAATTATGACTATGGCAGCGACTCTACCGGTTATTTATTTTGCAAACCGCTCTATTTCAGCAATTGCCGGTATAATGCCCATGCCCAAAAGAATGAGCTTTTTCTTTTCTGCAATGGTTATAGGTCCACTTCTTGGTTCATTTATCACTGAGCCGGCAGCGATGACTGTGACTGCTGTTATTATGAAAAATGCCTACTTTGACAGAGGTATCAGTACTAAATTCAAATACGCAGCTCTGAGTGTACTTTTCGTTAATATTTCGATTGGTGGTACTTTAACACACTTTGCCGCTCCACCTGTACTTATGGTTTCCGCGGCCTGGAGTTGGGATATGTCCTATATGATGGGTACATTTGGTTGGAAGTCAGCAATCGCGGTTGTCATCAATGCAGCTTTATTGACGGCAATATACAAGAAAGAGCTTATTGAAGAGCCTAAAGAAGATGGCGACAAGAAAGAGATGATTAAAATCAAACCTTTCATTGTTGTTATTCAGCTTATTTTCCTGGCTTCTGTCGTTTTATTTCACCACGATAAAGTTATCTTCCTGGCAATTTTTGTCTTCTTCCTCGGTTGGTGCGAGATTACCGCTTCTTACCAGGAGCCTCTGAAGATTAAAAGTGCCTTGTTGGTAGGTTTCTTCTTAGGAGGTTTAGTTGTTTTAGGTAAACTGCAGACCTGGTGGTTAAAGCCTCTCATGGATGGTATTGACGTAACAACGCTTTTTGTCGGTACGACCATGCTTACAGGTATAACGGATAATGCAGCTTTGACTTACCTGGGAACTCAGGTAGATGGTCTGTCAATAGATCTTAAATATGCACTTGTTGCGGGTGCCGTTGCCGGTGGTGGTTTGACGGTTATTGCCAATGCTCCGAACCCTGCCGGTTTTGGTATTTTGAAAGACTCTTTTGGTAAAGACGGTATTTCACCTGTTGGGTTGCTAAAAAACAGTATAGTGCCAACTGTTATTGCCATGTTGTGTCTATGGTTTATGGGGGCACCTAAAGAGCCAGCGGGTGCAGGCTCGGCTAAAGCATTATTGGTAGACATAGTTGAGGCCGGTAAATATAAAGTTGATAATAAAGAGTATGATTTCATCACCTTAAAAGACTACTTGAAGAAAAAGGCTGAAATCTCTGGTGGTAAGTTGAAGCTTGTTCTCATGTTGCCGGAAGAGCAGAAACATGGCGATCATACTCATGCTTATCAAGTGAAAGAACTTCAGAAGTTGCTTCAGGATGTGAATTCTGAGGGAGTTGAAAAAGTGAAGTCCGGGCAGATTATTCTTAATTATGATCTTAATCCAGATACCTCAGCTCAAAAGCATTAATAAGTTTCTGGCAGCTTGAAGGGCTGCCTAAGAATCAATGGCGAAGTTCTCTTAAGGACTTTGCCATTTTTTATGTCCAGGCAAAATCTACTTAGATGTAAGGCTAAGTTGATTTTTGCAAATTGCCCAAAAATTTGAAAGGACTTCTGTTATAGTAGATTTGTTCGCAAGCTTCTGAGGAAGTGTTTACTGCTCGTTTTATTGAGAGTTAGGTACTACTCTTAAGACGTGTCTCACGCGGAGGCGCAAGGGCGCGGGTAGAGTTATCTTTTGTATAACTTTTAAAAGTCATGTGTTGAGGATCCAGGCATAAAAAAAGACCCAGCACGGAGGTTGGGCCTTTGAGAGTACTGTTTGTTTTATCTGCGTCTATCGCTACGACGATCACTGCCGCGTCTGTCGGATCTTCCTCCACTGCGACGGTCGCCGCCGCGTCTGTCGGATCTTCCACCACTACGACGATCGCTGCCGCGTCTATCTCCACCACGGCCGCCAAAGCGTCTTCCTCCAGAGCTTTTAGCAGGGCCTTCTTCGCGAGCGAATGGTTTGCCGGATTCAGTTTCACAGCGTTTGTTGAGTGAGTTGACGATTTCTTTTGCATCTTTTGCAGGAACCTGGAAAGTGCAGAAATGTCTTTTAATCTTCAGGTTATTGATATTGCGACCAGGAACTCCCCCTTTCTTTTCGATGAAAGGAATAAGTGTGCGGCCAGTAAAGTTATCAGCGATACCTTTTTCGATACGAATTAGAATTTCTTCGCCATGATCTTGTGCTGTAGGGAGTGTTTTGTAGGCATTTGTATCAAATGCGTTCCCCATATGAAGTTCGAGTAGTTTGGCTACAAGCTCTTGTGGATCTTGGGATTCAACTAGTTTTTCAGCCATTTCCTTATTGGCTTCTGAAATATCAATGGTTGTCAATTTGTTGGTAAATTGTTCTTTCTTAGTGGCTGCAATGTTTTTGCCATCAGGAACATTCTTTTTCTTGATTTCAAAGCCAGCGGTACGCATGATTCTTTTAAGACGACCAATTTCACTGGAGGCGGCCAAAGTTATTGCTTTACCAGTTTGACCTTTACGTCCAGTTCGACCACAACGGTGTGTATAGGCTTCGTCCGACTCAGGAACGGAGAAGTTGATAACATGAGTTAAGTTATCGACGTCTATGCCACGAGCAGCGACATCGGTAGCAATAAGTAGTTTTGATTTTTGACTCTTAAATCTGTTTAAAATTGTTTCACGGCTTTTTTGAGCAATATCGCCATGCAGATATTCAGCAGAAATACCTTTATTGTTCAGTTCAGACGTGAGAACTTCTGTTTCAGCCTTAGTCTGGCAGAAGATTATGCCATAGAAGTCTTCTTCAAGTGTCAGTATGCGATTGAGAGCCTCTTGTCTGTTTGATTTATCTGTCTGATAATAAACGTGTGAAATAAGGCTTTGAGTTTCTTTCGATCTTTCAACTTTAACTGTAGCCGGGTTAGTTAAGTATTTTTTGGCAACATTTTCAATGCGCTTAGGTAGTGTAGCTGAGAACATTAATCTTTGAGCTTCTTCAGGAACAAGGTCGAGGATAAACTCTATATCGTCAATGAAACCCATATTAAGCATTTCATCTACTTCATCAAGAACCATGTATTCAATATCATCCAAGATCAACTTTTTTCTTTCGATCATATCGATAATACGACCTGGAGTACCGACGACTACGTCAACACCGCGTTGCAGGGCTCTTGCCTGGTCTCTAAATGGTTGGCCACCATATACAGGGAAGATTCTCAGTTTATTATCAATAAATGAATTCATTTCCTGACAAACCTGAACAGCCAGTTCACGTGTAGGAGCAAGTACCAGGGCTCTTACATCGCCAGATGGTTCGATTTGATTACAAAGCGGAAGGCCAAATGCAGCTGTTTTGCCTGTACCGGTTTGAGCCATGGCGATTATGTCTGTAGTTGAGTCAAGGAGAATAGGGATGACCTGTTCTTGAACTGGAGATGGCTCGGTAAAACCTTTTTTCGCTATGGCACTGATAATTTCTTCTCGGAGACCGAGAGCTTTAAATTTTTCCATTGTATATCCTGATTGGTATAAGCTTAAACAATATCCTGTTTAGCTTGCGACCTATCGAAGATTATTAACTTCAAAACTGGAAACTAAAAAATGTTCTCTTTGAAAACAGCAAGCGTTACAGAAGGGATTGCAATAATTTTCGTGTAAGCGCGGAAGTTAACATGTAATCCTTAAAGCACAAGCTGATAAGGAGTGTAAGTTCAGTTTATTACAGATTGTTAAATTAAGACTGTTCCAAAGAGGCAATATATTTGTCGGCAGAGTTACTGATGATAACGCCATAATTAGCAGCGCCAAGCCAGCCAGACATGATGATGCCCACGGAGCCGGCATGGTATAGACCTTTCACCTGGTTAGGAAGCTCTTGACTGATCTTTAGACCATCAAACTTTGTTCCAAAAGATGTTCCCATGTGGGAGAGGGTGTAGTATTCAACAGTTCTTGGTGTGGCGGCTTCAAGATAGTGTATTTTTTCTCGAATATTGGGAACGTATTTTTCTAATGATTGGATTGTCTCATCAATCATTTTATCTTTTGCTGTCTGGTACTCTGCATCAGACAGGTCGGCCCAATCATTGTATTTGGAGTTAATGGAGGCAACAATTGTATAGCGGTTGCGTTCTGGACGCATTTCGGGGTAGTAAACGCTATAAGTTCTGCTGGTTATATCCATTGCTGTCAGAGCATCTGAGTCATACTCAGGGTGAGTCGAGGTAAACACCAAGTCACCAAAATAAGGAACGTCCTCTTCTTTGTCTATACCTATGTATACCTGACATGAAGATGTGTTGACTTTAACATCATCAAGTTGTGAGATAAAATCTTTAGAGAAGTTCTCGGGGCCTACCAGTTTGTTGATAGTAGGGTGTATGCCTGCATTTGAGATGAGGCATTTTGCTTTAATGCGTTGACCGTTAACAGTGACGCCGGTGGCGATACCATTCTCAACATGGATTTTCTGAACCAGGCATTTGGTGCGGATGTCAACGCCATTGTCAATTAAGATTTGTTCCATCTTGTTAATCATGTCATCGGTGCCACCATTATAGATGTAAACACCTTTGCTCATGAAGTTTGAGAAAACTATGCCGTATGAAATTGCCGGTTCGTCAAGGGTGCTGCCATTGGCGTATGATATGGGTTCCATGAGTAGACGCCAGACATCTGTTCTACCAGGAAAGAACATTTCAAACATCTCACGAGTGGTCATTGTGTTCTCGTCATAGTAGTTCATTGCAGCAAGATGGTCGTAGAAACCGACAACCTTTTCTTCCGGAATTCCAAATTCTTCAACAATGATGCGTGTGAAATCTTCACGGGTAAAAGTCGTCTCCAGAGTAAATTGCGGATTGTCGAAGCGAACACTCTTGACTTGCTCAATGTTATTGGCTAATTCCTTACTCCAATACTTGCGGAGAGTTTTCTTCATACCAATTGGAAAGCCGTGAAGAGAGATGTCAAAAATGTGGCCGCGACGTTTAAAATACTGTGCAAGTCCACCGAGAATGTAGTGCTGTTCAAGTAATAGAACTTTACGGCCTTGTTTAGCCATACAATTAGCAGAAGTCAAGCCTGCAAGTCCACTGCCAATGACGATTACGTCATATTCATCTCGAGTATCTTTGAGGTGCGATTTACCGCCGATATTAGTTTCTCTGTGAGCTCTGTCTTTCTTAATTTTAGGAGGCTTGGCTCTTAGCGGTATGTCTGGCATGTTTTGGAAAATCCTCATCACTAAATTTCTGACTGACATTTATTTAGCCGAGTTTTCTCTATAGTCGAAGTGAACTGTGAAAAATCTCCTGAAAAAATGAATTTTAAACGGGGGAAAGGTCTTGCTTTAACAACAAATATTTTTTGAGAGTTTTACCTCTTGGCACAAATAATGAGCCAGAAATCGTCAAAATACACTTTGCTGTGAGTGCAGATGCGAAAGTTTTGCGCATAACAATATTAAAGCGGTCGTTAAAAGCATCAATGTGTTGGGAAATTTGACATAAAGCAAATCGGGAGGAAGGAATGAAGACCAAATTGGTACTCATGTTAATAATAGTGAGCTGTATCTCACTAGACGCAGAAGAGTCGGGAGATGATTTGAAGTTGTCCCTCGATAAACTATTTAGCTTAAAGGTGACCTCGGTTTCCGGCACAGCGATGGACATGAAAAAATCGCCTGCTGCTATTTATGTGATAACAAATGAGGATATGAAGAGACAAGGACATCTAACAATAGCTGATGCATTGAAGGCTGTTCCTGGTTTCCATGTAACAAAGACATCTTCAAACAAATGGGCAATCAGTTCACGTGGCTTTACAGGTAATTTTGCAAATAAACTGTTGGTTTTGATCGATGGTCGTTCAGTCTACACTCCATTATTTGCGGGGGTATATTGGGAAATTCAAGATATGGTCATGGAGGATATCGATAGGATTGAGGTTATTCGTGGTCCAGGTGCAACACTTTGGGGAGCAAATGCTGTAAATGGTGTAATAAATATTGTTACTAAAGGTGCGCGAGAAACACAAGGCGGGCATGCGAAAGTAGGAATTGGTAATGAAGAGCGTGGATATGGTGAAGCACGTTGGGGGGATCAGATAGATGATGACCTGTTTTATCGCCTATCATTCAAGACTTTTAGTAGAGATGACTATAATTTTGCGGCAGACGGTTCGGAAGCGAGTGATAGCTGGGATAGTGCACCATTTAATTTGAGAACTGATTGGTATGTTACGGCAAAAGATACGGTAACAACTATTGCTAACTATCAAGAGTTTACAACTGGCAATGATGAAAGCGGCTTGACTAATGAACGAGTCTTACCCCCAATTCCGGGAATATTTCCAGGTCAGACAGTGTTTACTCCATATACTGCCATAGCAGACCAAAAGTGGAAGAACAGAAATCTTCAGGTCACTTGGAATAGAGCGATCAGCTCGACCGAGGGTTTTACATTAAAATCATCTTATGATGTCACAGATAATAAAGGCAGTACGACTCTTGAGGAAAGACGAGATACATTTGATATAGACTTCCGTCATTGGTTTAATTGGAATGATGATAACTCTTTCATTTGGGGTTTAAATTATAGAACTACAGAAGATGCTATATCAAATACTGACTCAACGGCCTTACTGCCTGACGAAAGAAGAATTGATTCTTACTCAGGATTTATTCAGAATACAACTAAAATTAATAATCAGTGGTCATTGATGGTAGGCTCTAAGTTTGGTTATAATGAGCAGACTAAAGAAGAGATTCAGCCTAGTGTGCGTATGACCTATGAACACAGTGTTGATACAACATTCTGGGCAAGTGCTTCTCGCGCAGTAAGGACTCCTGCAAGAACTGATGATGATTTAAGAATTCGTTTTCCAGCTGCTCCAGCAACTGCTTTGCCTGGTGCTCTTCCAGGGGAGTTCTTAGCGCTTGACGTAATTGGTGACAGTGATACTCAATCCGAAGAATTGTTAGCATACGAAATGGGAATGCGTCAAGATTGGATGGATAAAAAGCTTACTCTTGATTTAGCTGTTTTTTATAATGATAATTCACGCCTTTCAGATTTTGGTCTAAACGAAGATGGAGATACATTAGTCAGAGTTGATGATGATACAGGTGAGTCGTACGGTTTTGAGGCCAGTGTAAAATATCAAGCTACGGAAAAGCTAGATTTCATGTTCAACTATAGTTATTTTAAACTCTTTGTTCATGGAACATCAGAGAGTACGGAAAATAACACACCTGACAATATGCTTTTTAGTCAGGTTAATTATCAATTTCTTAAAAATCTTAGTTGGCATACGACAGCATTCTATTCTGATCATATATCTGGGCGAAGTGGTGTTCATAGTTACATAACACTAGATTCAGGATTAATCTGGAATGTCAATGAGAAACTGGATTTAGCAATTTGGGGAAAAAATTTACTCGACCCACAACAGAGCCAATACGAGGATAGTATTCTGTCATCCAGTCGTGAAGAAGTTCCCAGAAGCTTTTTTGTAGAAGCGACTTACAGATTCTAATCAAGAAATAATTAAAAGTAAAAATGCCTGAGTTCGAGTGAACTCAGGCATTTTTATTGATTGTGTAAAGCTTAAATAGTTTTTAGGCTGATTTTAAGTTCGTAGTTATCGATTTTAAATTCAACGATATTTTCCGAAACCTCAGTATTCTCTAAACTGTCAGCAAGAGTTTCTTTAGCGATGTAATCGCTATTCTCTGAAATAGCATTAATTAGTTCTTCTGAGGCAGAATAGCTCACAATGATTCTGTCATTGATCTGAAAGCTAGAGTCCTTACGAGTCTTTTGAATTCGACTGACGACTTCGCGAGCTAGGCCTTTGTTGATTAAAGTTTGGTCGAGTTTGCAATCCATATCGATTGTGATTAGGCTGTTTGATACAGCATCGTGACCTTCACGAGCTTCACGTAAAACTTCAATTTCATTTTTGTTGAAAGTTTGTCCATCAATCTCAATTGATCCAGAAGCATCAAATTCTACAAGTTGATCATTCGAAAGCTTTTTGATTAGGCCAGTAAAGCGTCCCATATCCTTGCCAAGTCTCTTACCGAGTACAGGGAAGTTTTGTTTGGAATAGAGACTGATATATTTACCTTCATCTTGATCGTAAGCGACTGTTTCTACATTCAGTTCAGACTTGATATAGTTTTCCAATTTAGCAATTTCATCTAAAAGAGCTTTATCTTTGTGGATGATTGTCAGCTGGCGTAAAGGAGTTTTAACTTTGATCTTTACCTGATTGCGCTTTTGACGGCCAAGTAAGATGATCTGGTTCATTCTGTCGACGGCTGCTTCCAAAATAGAATTAATCTTGCTTTCATCTGCAACCGGGTAATCACAAAGGTGAACAGAAACCGGATCTTCATTCTTTGGATTAAGTGCTGTTAGTTCTCTATAAATATGTTCAGAGAAGAATGGCGCGAATGGAGCCATACTCATACTAAGCTCTTTTAGGGCAGTGTAAAGAGTGGAATAAGCTGCACATTTGTCCTGATCTAAGCCTTCAGCCCAGAATCTCGAACGGTTTAGACGGATATAAGTGTTCGTTAAATCTTCAATGAAAGTAAACAGGGCAGGAACTACGTTGTAGAGATGGTAGGCTTCCATTTCTCTAGAAATAGTCTGCTTAAGAGTCTGAAGATTGGAGATCAGCCAGTTGTCGGTGATGTTATCACCTTCAGTGAAGTGTTCGCCAGGGTTCCAGCCATCAAGTTCAGCATATGTTTTGAAGAACTTGAAGGAGTTGTACCATGGGAGAAGAGCAGTTCTGACCATGTCTTTGACACCAGCGTCGGCAAACTTCATTTCTTCACCGCGAACTAAGCCTGAAGTAATGAGGTAAAGGCGAAGAGCGTCAGCACCAAAGTCTTCCATGATGGAGTCTGGAGCTGTGTAATTCTTTAGTCTCTTAGACATTTTTTCGCCATTTTCAGCGAGAACCAGGCCATTGACAATAACATTCTTAAATGCTGGCTTATCAAAAATAGCACTGGATAAGATTGTCAGGGTGTAGAACCAGCCACGTGTTTGGTCGAGACCCTCGGCGATGAATTCAGCAGGGAAACCTTTATCAAAGACTTCTTTATTTTCAAATGGGTAGTGAAGTTGCGCATAAGGCATGGAGCCAGACTCAAACCAGCAGTCGAAAACTTCGGTGATTCTGCGGTAAGTGCCTTCTTCTCCTTCAATTGAGAAAGTTACGTCATCTGCATATTCACGGTGCAAGTCATCTAGTTCAACACCTGAAAGTTCTTTTAGCTCTTCGATTGAGCCGATGCAAACTTTGCTTCCAGTAACATCGTTGATCCAGATAGGCAGTGGAGTGCCCCAAACACGGTTTCTTGAGATTGCCCAGTCGCGAGCGCCTTCAAGCCATTTACCGAAGCGACCATCTTTAATGTGATCTGGAACCCAATAGATTTCGCTATTAGACTTAAGAAGCTTGTCTTTGATTGACTCAACATTGATGTACCAGGAAGGGATAGTCTTGTAGATAAGCGGGGTATCTGATCTTGGGCAGAATGGGTAGCTGTGAGCATAGCTGGAACGATCGTATAGCTTGCCGCTTTCCTTAAGAGCCTTGATGATTTCCTTGTCGGCTTCTTTGACGTACACTCCAGCATAGTCGGTGATTTCTGCAGTGAATTGTCCGGCATCATCAACAGGACAAACGCAAGCGCGAATACTGGCTTCTTTCATGACGCGGTTATCGTCTTCACCAAAGCCTGGTGCGATATGAACGATACCTGTACCAGATTCGGTAGTGACGTAGCCGTCATTAAGAATCTGGAAGCAACCTTCTTCAGCGAAGTCTTTAAAGTAAGGGAAGAGAGGTTCGTATTTGCGGCCTTTAAGGTCAGAACCTTTGAGTTTGTCGACAACAGTCAGAGTATTTTTCTTTTGGTATTCTTCCAGGCGTGCTTCAGCGAGGTAGAAATGAACGTTTCTTTCTTCGTCAAGAACTTTGACGTAGTCGATGTCGCCACCTACACAAAGACAGAGGTTTGAGGGAAGAGTCCATGGGGTTGTTGTCCAAGCTGCGAAGTAGGCATCTTCATCAGCACATTTGAACAAGACGCTGATCGCAGGGTCTTGAACATCTTTGTAGTTTTCTCCAGCTTCAAAATTTGAGAGAACAGTGCCTAGTGCTGTCGAGAAAGGGACAACTTTGGTGCCTTGATAGACCAGATTTTTATCCCATAATTGTTTAAATGCCCACCAGACAGATTCCATAAATGGCGTGTCCATTGTCTTGTAGTCATTTTCAAAGTCAACCCAGCGGCCGATACGAGTGACAGTTTTTTTCCATTCTGAAGTAAATCTTTGGACGATGCCACGACATTCTTGGTTGTAGCCTCTAACGCCAAGTTCCTCTACGGCATCTTGAGCGCTCATGCCAAGCTTTTTATCGATTTCGTGTTCGATTGGCAGTCCATGGCAATCCCAGCCGAAGCGTCTTTCGACGTATCTTCCTTTCATGGTAAAGTAGCGCGGGACAATATCCTTAAGAGTGGAGGCAACCAAGTGACCGTGGTGCGGTAGACCGGTTGCGAATGGAGGACCATCATAAAAAATATAGGGTTGGCCATCCTTTGTTTTTTCTAAGGATTGTTTAAATACATCATTTTCTTTCCAGAAAGCCAGTACGTCATGCTCAGTTTGTGGAAATGAAAACGCTTCGTTATTATTTTTTGTCTCGGACACTTTGTTCTCCAAAAATTTTCAAAATCTTCTGTCTGTAAATCGGCACTTAATCAAAGAAGTTTCTTATAGAAAGGCACAATATTGTACCGATTTTACTTTAGTCCAGTCAGATGTTTTAGAGGAAGATTTACTTCCACTCTTTTAGTCTATCTGCTAAAACATCAAGGCCCAGGTTGCCGGTAGCCCCAAGGTGAGTTTTAGAGTTGATGTTTTCCTGTGGATCTTCAGTCTCAACTGATTTGAGGTTGCTTTTGATCTCTTTATAAGCATCTCTAAAAGTTTTGCCTTGCATGACGTATCTATTGACAACATCGGTAGCAAAAATATCTGGGGAGAAAGCAGCTTTAAGCTTGTCTTCTTTAATTCCAGTATTTTTGACGATTATTGTCATGGCTTCTATGGATGTAGATATGAGCTCAAGACCTTCCATAAATACCGGTTTACTTTCCTGGTAATCGCTGTTGTATCCACTAAAGAGATTAGAGATAACAGCTTGAGCCTGTGTAAGGTGGCCACAGAAGATGTGGTAGCGACCACGAATAATTTCACATGGATCTAAGTTGCGTTTGTTGGGCATGATGCTTGAGCCGGTTGTGCAGCTCTTGCCTACTGCGAGGAAATCAAATTCTGCAGATGTCATCCAGACCATATCATTGGCCATGCGGTTAATGGCAAACATGACGCCCCAAAAAGCCTGAAGTGTTTGACACTCGACCTGACCACGACTGAGCTGACAGGACATGCTGTTGACTTGTGTCTTTGCAAGTCCTAATTTTTTCGTAACGCTGTCTCTATCGATTTTGAAGGCTGTTCCAAATCCAGCTGCAGAGCCAAGAACGTTTACATCATTTAAGTTGTATGCTGCTTCGATGGTGTCTTTCTGGTTTAATAGAATTTCAAGGAATGAAGACGCCCACATGCCTACTGAGGCTGGCATGGCTCTTTGAGTATGGGTGTACCCTGGCATAGGGATCATCTCATACATCTCACTGAGTTCTAAAAGGGCATTCATTAATCCCTTGCACTGCGACAAAATAGTCGCCACTTTTTGGCGTCCATAAAGACGGGTTGCTGAGACGACTTGATCGTTGCGGCTGCGAGCCATATAAAGTCTTTTGCCGGCGTCGCCAGCTCTGTTGATAAGTTCGGCTTCAATGAGAGAATGACAGTCTTCGACTTCAGGAGTCATTTTGAGTTTGCCTTTTTGAGTGTCAATAAGCATTTCTTTGAGAACTGAAACTATTAGCTGACTATCTTCTTGAGAGATGAGTTCGCATTCTCCGAGCATTTCGCCATGAGCTACCAATGCTTCGATATCATAAGGCATTAAAAGATTGTCGTAATCAAGATTTGTTTTGAAACAAATTTCATGTAGTCTCTGATTAAATGCTTCCTCATTACTATTGGAAGCCCAAATTTTACTCATAGTGAATCCTGTGGTCTGTTTATTTACAACATGTTATGGAATGTTGTTGCCAAATTTTTGCCTAATATAACTGTTGGGTTAATCCTGTAAAGTAATTTTTGGCTCTATAGAAATAAAAATAAGATGCGACACTAATTGGACAATGTCCATTTTATGTCCATGTGATAGAGTGATATATTGCTTATTCCTGAAAAGAGTTTTGGGTTAAATAATAATATATTTTTTATTGCAATATATTCCAATATATAACTTTATGGTTTGTTTTATTGATGTAGGTACACCTATTGCTATGCTCGTAACTGGTTGTTAGGAATCTATATTGATTTAAATGGTAAAATACAAACCCAGGAGTTGAAAATGAAGTATCTGAATTGGGGAGCAATGACAGATGACCTTCTCGAAGTTTTGGTGATGAATCAAACTCAGCTTGCAAAGCAGTGCCGAGTGACTCAACAGTCAGTATCAAATTGGAAAACTGGAGTAAGAAGCCCTGGAGTTTATGCCAGGCATGTACTGCGTGAACTTGCTAAAGAAGCTAAGCTCACTATCGAGGACTATAAGATTACTCCATATCAGAAAATGCGCGCTAAGGGCATGACTGAAACACAGTCTCCGGTATCTGAGGACATAATGGCTTTTGCTCAGCGTCTTTCCGTTTTGCCGAAGAGACAGCGCGAGAAAATTATGGATATGGCTGAATTTATGATTAGTAGAGGCGGTTAATTATCTGACTTTTATTGGCTTGCCATTATAGTTAGATGGCAAGCCTTTTTTTGTTTTTTTGTTATTCATATTACTACATTTGTCTTATCTCTTGTATCTTTTAATCATAGTGTGTATAATGGGCGACTTTGAAGATGAATTCATGCAATGTGCTAGTTTATAAGCTAGTTACAGAATATTTTGTTATTGTCTTATCTTTTAATTTTATTGTTGTTGCCCGTGTAGTCCTTTAACAAGAGGGAAGAGATGAAGGATGTAGATTGGGCGAGGTTGACTGACGATTTGTTAGGAAGTTTGGTTTATACCCAAAAAGACCTCGCGGAAAAATGTAAGGTAACCCAGCAGTCCATATCAAATTGGAAAAATGGGTTACGAAGTCCTGGAGATTTTGCCAGGGAAGTATTATTTGATTTGTTGAACGAAGCAGGTATTGAATCGTCTAAATACTATGTGGAAGGCTTGGATATAATGCGTAAAAAGACACAGAAAATGCAGTCGCAATTACCTGATGACGTTGCTAGCTTTGCGATACGCCTAAGCTCTCACTCGAAGAAGAAAAGACGCGAAGCTATTGCAATAGCAGAATTTTTTCTAAGCAGAAATTAGCCGTTAATTTCAATTTTTTATTTGTTTGTTTTATGAGTGGACGCTATACCTTTGGCAAAACTTACAGGCAATTATGTTTTCAATTATTATTCCGGTATATCGAGAATCTGAAAGTTTACCTCTGCTCCTTCAGGAAATTAAGGATGTAGTTGAAGCTAAAGATTATGAAGTGATTGTTGTTGATGATTCGGAAGATGATATAACGAAAATAAACAGTGCGCCCTTTTTTGTTAATTCTTCCTGGCAGTATCTTCATAGAGAAAAGAGATTGGGCTTGTCTTCTGCAGTGATTGACGGCTTTAACATTGCTAAGGGTGATTGGTTGATATGTATGGATGGAGATGGCTCTCATTCTCCAGAAATGATTAATAGGTTTGCTGAAAATTTAAATGAATTAAACTCTGTTTTGGTCGGCAGTCGCTATACAGAAGGTGGTAGTTTAGATTCAGATTGGGCCTGGCTAAGACAGGTTATTTCTAAGTCCTTTTGTTTATTTGTCAGGCCTCTGACGGCAGTAACAGATCCTATGAGTGGCTGTTTTGCTTTAAAAAAATCTCTATTTAACCAAAAGAAATCCTTGTTAAGCCCAATGGGTTATAAAATTCTTTTAGAAATTTTAGTTAAGTTTAAAGTGAATAATGCTCGTGAAATCCCACTTGATTTCAGGCTTAGATTTAAGGGTAATAGTAAAATTACCTTAAAAATTATGCTTGAAAGTGTTGTTCATCTATTCAAATTATACAAATTTGTGATATCTTAAAATATTGAATATAAAAATCATTACAGACTCATCTGAGAGGGATGTTTTTGTTATAATGATTGCAATTAATGAATATTTTTTGATTAAAGACCGATGAATTTTTCTGATAGAATTCAATAAGGTCAAACAAAAAATGAAATATCAGGAAAACAAGTAATGAATAGATTATCTCTTTTTGCCGCTGGCTTACTGGCTTTTACTGTGAATGCTGCAGATAAAATGGTAGACCTTGAAATTGAATACCCTGAAAAGTTGGTAAAGGGAACAGAAGTTCCAAAGAATATCCCAAACCTTGAAAAGCCACGTGCTAAGGATACTGACCCAGTATTAATTAAGGTACCAGGTGGCTGTGAGAATTTGGCAGAAGAGAAAGAGGTAACGGGAAGTGACGAAGATCCATCAATTGGTGATCTTGATTATCTTGTTGATGGTGATGCCGATGGCAATGAGTATGTTCAATTTAAAGAAGGCCTTCAGTGGGTACAGATTGATCTTGAAGAAAGCAAGACTCTTTACGCTGCTCACATTTGGCACTATCACGCTCAGCCTCGCGTTTATAATGATATTGTTATTCAGGTCTCTGATGACCCGGATTTCATCGATGGTGTGAAAACCGTTTTCAATAACGATCACGACAACTCATCTGGTCTTGGTAAAGGCACAGATAAAAACTACATCGAGGAATTCTACGGTAAAAGTTTTCCAATCAAAGCAGTGAAAGGTCAGTATATCCGTTTTTATTCTCAAGGAAACAGCGCTGACAAGAGTAATCACTACATCGAGATTCAAGTTTACGGTAGATAAGCCAGAGAACTCTCATGAATTTAAGTTCCAGTAGTAAATATTTTATTACTGGCTTTCTTTTTCTCCTCATTATTGGTGGTTGGCTTAGGTTGAGAAACATCAATGAGCGGCCTATGCATGGGGATGAAGCCAATCAGGCTTACCAATTTCAATTGTTATGGGAAGATGGGACGTACAAATACGAGCCCAGGGACTTCCATGGCCCGACCTTATACTTTATGACCTTACCTTGGATGAAGATAACAGGAGCAGAATCCTTTGAAAGCAGTGAGAAACTTCACTTTCGATCACTGCCAATGGCTTTTGCATTTTTAACAGCTCTTTGTAGCTTGTTGATGCTTGATTTGTTGACTCGGAAAGGAGCTTTGGCATTGACTGGTATGCTCATGTTGTCGCCGTCAATGATTTACTACAATTCATATTATATTCAGGAGTCGCTGTTAGTTTTTTCAGTCACACTTTTTATCGCATTACTTTGGCGTTTTTATAAATCCGGTAGGCTTTACTGGTTGGCTGTAGCAGGAGGGTCGCTGGGTTTTATGCATGCCACTAAAGAAACTTTCGTTATCTCTATATTTGCAATAATCATGGCAGGGGTATTTACCTGGAGAAAGCAGTTGATTTCTTTAAATACAAAACTATCGGGCAAAGGGGTGGCTGTCTTTTTGGGCTCAGCCATATTTGTCAGTGTGATTTTCTATTCTTCATTTTTTACTCATGCTCAAGGGCCCATTGATTCTGTAACATCGATGACTAATCATATTGGTCGTGGATTGGGAATCACAGAATTTCCAGATCATTTAACTTCAGGTCAAGGGCATACTAAAAGCTCATTTTATTACATACAAAATATTATCGGGCACTTCCCGCGGAAGTTGACTAGCACTGTCAAAGACATCATTTCGAATAATGCCGCTCGCCCCATAACTGAGTTTCTCTTTTTTGCTTTATGGTTAGGCGCATTATTCTTCATCAAGAAAAATAAAGGACGCTTAGCTCACGTTCATAAATTTTTCTTTTGGAAAACTTTCTTTTTACTTTTGGTCTACAGCCTAATCCCTTACAAGACCCCTTGGTGTGCTCAAGTCATTATCTACTCGATGATAGCTACAGCGAGTTTAACTTTAATTAGATCTTTAGGTACTGGTAAGCCAGCCGTTAAATGGGCAGTAGTGATTTTATCTCTAGTTCTTTTTATAGACATGGGGCGGCAAGGAATATTAATCACAGAACAGGGCTTTTCTGTGAGTGACCGAAACCAATATGCCTATTCTCACTCAGTTTTAGATGTTGAGTCTTTGGCTTCGAGAATTGAAGATATCTCACAAGTTTCAGAGCAAGGCTATGAAATGCCCATACATTTTTTTACGAGTGAATACTGGCCAATGCCCTGGTATCTCAAAAAATTCAAAAAGATAGGTTATTGGGAAAATAAAGAGTCACAATTTTCTTTGTCAGGAGTTCCTGTAATTGTAACAACTCCTGATCGTACAGACATTATTTCTCAAATAGAAAAATCTCATCAATCTGAACTTAGAAGCCGTTTGCCCGGTTATTGGCTTCAGGTGTTCTACAGGGAAGACCTGTGGCAGAAATTTATGGAATCAAAAGATAAAAATTAAGGTATTTATTATATGAAAAAAGCACTGTTAAGTTTGTGGCTGTTGTCTCTGATAACAGCATATGCTTCAGACACGAAGCATATAGAAATGGATTACGGAAATATTCTTTCTATGTCAGTTGAGGCAGATGGTCCAGAAGATCAGAGTATTACTCATAAAGCCTTGGTTTTTAAAATGGCTACAAAAGCATTACCAGAGAAGGGAACGCCAATTGGTAAAGGTCGTTTTATTAAGATTTCGAAAGGAATGGAAGATGTAAAGGATAAAGAACTTTACATGAAGCAGAGGGAGCGTTTGAAAGGTTATCTTATTGCTGTGCCGGATGGTAAGTACAAAGTGACTTTGAAGTTCGCAGAGATTAAGCGTAAAAATGCCGGCGAACGAGTTTTTGATATTCTTTTTCAACAGAAACTGGTACGAAAAAACTTCGATGCCTTCAAAGAGGCCGGTGGTATGTATAAACCGATCGATCTGACTTTTGATAACATCGATGTCAAGAAATTTTTGCGTTTAGAGTTTACTCAAAAAAGTACACGTTCTACTCCTGCTGTTGCAGCTATCATCATCGAAGGTGAAAACTACACTCAGAGAATAAACTGTGGTGGCGAAAAATATAATGATTTTGATGCGGACTGGGATAAAAATACTTACTCAGAAGATCCATTTACGACTGGTTTGATTTTCGATACAGAACTTATGCGTATTTCTTCATCATGGATCAACGGTTTTGTTAAACTTAAAGGAACGGCTTACGATGCAACTCATGGCAGTCACCCAGAAATTGAAGGTGATCAGGTATTTGCTTCAGGCTATATGCCTGGTTGGGTTCCAGCAGGAGAAGAGTTCGCCGATAATCGTAAGCATAATTTAGGAAACCTTGCTGTAGATTGGACACGCTTTAAAGGCTTTTACCGCACAGCAAATGGCCCGGTTCTTAAATATACAGTCGGACAGTCGGAAGTTCTGGAAAAAATTTCTCTTCTTAAGGTAAAAGGAGAGGCGGTTTCGCAAGCTTACCTAAGAAACATTGAAAGTAAAAACTGGCAGGGAAGCGCGCATCAGCTTCTTTGTGAAGTGGAGGTGGAACAAATTGAGGGTTTGAAGTTTGAGAAAACAGCTTTTGGCGGTTTTTGGACTTCTAAAGAAATTCATATTGCGGCGCAAGGAAATTTTGAAGCAAGCTCTCTGAAGCAGGTGAAGCGTAAAATTGATGGTGAAGATTTTATTTCCTTGTATTTAAATATGACTGCACCGGGTATGAATGCTCTGCTTGTTACAGAAGATGTAAAAGCTGCTGGCTCATTGAAAGAATCTTTCTCTTCAATCAATCCTACAAACCTTAGTCAAGAAATCACCAAGTTCTCGACAAATTGGACAGCTCCGGTGAAGACAGAAATTAAGTCTGGTGAAAATGAAGGAATGTTAACAGTAGATGAAATTACTCTACCGGATAATAATCCCTGGAGATCCTGGATGCGTCCTGGAGCATTTGATTTCTACAATGGGGGTAAGTCTCTAGCAGTTTCTACTTGGAGTGGAGATGTTTGGTTAGCCCAAGATATTACTGGCAATGAAATTAACTGGAAGCGTTTTGCCGCTGGTTTATTTCACCCTTTGGGCCTGAAGGTAGTTGACGAACTTATATATGTTCAATGCCGTGATGGTATCTATAAGCTTCATGATCTAAATGGAGATAATGAAGCTGATTTTCATGAAGTGTTTAACAATGATGTCTTAGTTACAGTTAACTTTCACGAGTTCAGTTTTGAGCTTCATCGCGACACTCAAGGAAACTTTTACTTTGTGAAAGGCGCTCCAGTAAAAGCAGGTGGTGAAGGTTTTGACATTATGACTCATCACCATGGTTCACTTTTTAAAATTTCTCCAGACGGCAAGAAATTTGAAGTTATTGCAACTGGTTTTAGAGCTCCAAACGGTATGGGAATGAGTCCCAAGGGACAGATTACAACTTCAGATAATGAAGGTAACTGGGTAGCGGCGACTCCAATCAACTGGGTAGAGGAAGGTGGTTTTTATGGCGTTCAGCCAACTGCTCATAAAGAAGTGCCTGAACAAAGATCACAAATGCTTTGTTGGATTCCGCATGAAATAGACAACTCTGCCGGTGGCCAGGTTTGGATCCCAGAAGGTAAGTGGGGCAACCTTGGGGGGCAGATGGTTCACATATCGTACGGACAGGCGAAGATTTTTAATGTTCTTAAAGAATCTGTAGAAGGAAATATTCAGGGTGGTGTTTACGACCTAAAACCGAATGGTGGGTTCGATGCCGGGATTATGCGTGGTCGATTCAATGACAAAGATTCAGCACTGTACCTTTGCGGTCTTAAAGGCTGGCAGACTAAAGGTGTAAAAGATGGCGGTCTTTACAGAGTTCGTTACCTTGGAAAAGAAAAGTGTATGCCAACTGGCCTTTCAGCTGGCCAAAATGGTTTGAAAATAAGCTTCAATGAAAAAGTGGATCCTGTTTCGGCTCTTGATGCCGGTAATTACGATATCTCTCAATGGGTTTATGAAATTTCCTCGAAGTACGGTTCGCGTCGTTACAAAGTTCCTACAGGCTCAAACTGGGATAGAGCCAGTGAGTTCAGCCCGGTACCAGTGAAAGAATTAGCAGCCTTTAATGCAAAGAAGTTTGATTCGGAAGAAGCTATTAATGCTGCTAAAAGCCAGTTGTATGAGAAATATGTTGGAGAGGATACAGTAAAGATAAAGTCTATTTCACTATCTGATGATGGTAAAACGGTTTTTCTTGAGATTCCGGATATCGCCCCAGTTATGCAGATTAAGACTTCTTTTAATATAAAATCAGCCACAGGTGCTCGAGTCAAGTCAGACTTGTACCACACGATTCATAAACTTGGAAACTGGAAAGGTAAGCCAGGTAAAGCAGCAACAAGTGTTGAGCTGGATAAACCTCAACCTGGTATCGTTGTTAAGTACACTCATAGAGGTCAACAAAAGAGTGATGTTGTTGTACAGCGTCTCGCAGCATTCCATATTCCAGAAAAAACAGCAGTCACTCAGTTTTTAGACCATGGGCCATTTGATGCACGAATGGACGGTTATGTTGAAGCTGCGAGAAATATGCCTGTAGAAATTTTTACTGCCGGTAAAGGTAAAGTAACAATCAGCATCAACGGCAAGGTTGTTTGTAAAGATGTCGAGGCAGAGTCCACGACGATTTATCCAACAGACCTGAAGAAAGGTTTTAATAAGCTTCTGGTGGAGTATTCTGCTCCGGCTACAGGAGATGCATCATTTAGATTGTACTGGCGTTCAAATGCATACTTCCCAAAAGAGCCTATTCCGCCAACTTCACTTTATCATGAAGCAGGGCAGGATGAAGTTGTCAAATCCAGACTCCTTCGTCATGGTCTTGAACTGGCAATTGATAGCAAATGTTTCAGCTGTCATACAGAAAAAGATGCTTTACTTCCTGAGTTGAAAGATTCACAGATTTCTCTGACAGAAATGGCTAAAAGATTGAATCCAGCCTGGATAACTTCATGGTTGAGAAATCCAAAAGATATGCGTCAATCGGCTCGCATGCCGGCGATGTTGAAGAATTTACCAGAGCACGAGTGGGAAAAGGCTGCTAGAGATATTTCCGCTTATTTAACAGATGGTGAAAAAGCTCATAAAAAGGCAGAGGGTAGTTTAGAAGATGGTCAAAAGCTTTTTGCTGACCTTGGTTGTGCTTCATGCCACGCTTTTAAAGAAGATGACCTAGATGATAATATGATTTCTCTTGAGTACTCTGACTTTAAATTCAAACCGGGTTATATGGCTGAGTTCCTGCAGAATCCTCAAAAGCACAATCCACAGAGCCGCATGCCTAATTTTGGTTTAAGTGAAGATGAAGCTAAAAATCTAGAAGTTTACATTCGCTCTAAAGCGAAGAAAATGATGTCCGCAGCAGTGATTGGGGATGCCAATAGCGGTAAGTCGTATTTCGATAAGTTAAACTGTGCTTCCTGTCACAATGGAACAGAGTCTAAAGCGCAGACAGTTGCGTCTTTATTTGATAAAACTGGTGGCTGCCTTATTGGGGCAGGTAACGGTAAGCCTAAGTATACCTTTAACGGTAAAGAAAAAGAAGCACTTGCTTACTTCCTAAAAAATGGCAAAGAGGCAGTTTCGCATAATCAACCAATAGAGTTTACAGCTCGGCAGCTTAAAAACTTAAATTGTAATAACTGTCATGGTCTGGATCATTCCGCAGCAAATTGGAAATCTCCAAATGTTAAGCCATCAGATCTACCTCCTGCCATAACTCATGCAGGTGAGAAGGTCATGCCTGCTTACATGAAGAAAATCTTCCTTGGCGAAACCGAAAAGATGCGTCCTTGGCAAGTAGCTCGTATGCCGGCATTTAAGACTCAAGCTCACGGTCTCGCAGAAGGTCTCGCAGCAATGCATGGTTTTGGCCCGGGTAAGGATGTCGATATTCACGAAAATCTCGAAGTAGGCGATAAGCTTTCAAAGACTACTGGATTTGCCTGTGTGGTTTGTCATGCAATTGGCTCAACCAAGGCTCTCGCTCCATTTGGTGCTCCGGGCTTGAATCTTGAACTTTCTGCAGAGCGTTTGAGGTATGATTACTACATGCGCTGGATGCTGAATCCTCAGAGAGTTATACCGTCAACTCACATGACAAGGTTTTCAAATGATCATAAAACCACAGCTTTACCGGACTTGAAGGGCGATGCCGATGCTCAGTTCAAAGCCATTTGGTCTTATGTGAAATCGCTAAAATAGTTTTTTCGAAATTCAGGATTTAGGAGCGCCAATTTTTTTGAAAGTTAGCGCTTTTTTTGTGTCTCTATTGCTGAATTTCTGCTATGAAAGTAAGGAATTTGGTTGTTTTTCTATGATTCCTGTCTGCCGCAACTTATTTTATTGGTATAGATATAAACTTTTATAATAATTTTAATTCTTGTGGATCTTTTGATTTTTTGTGTGTCTATAGCAGCGTGTTGATGTAATTAAGTGTGATCTTGTGTTTTTTTGTAGATAAGTCCGAAACTCTCAACAGAGATCGCGGCTTTTTGTGTGATAATGTAGTTTTATGAGAAGATTTACCTCAATGAGAATGTACAGAAGCATGTGTTTAATATTTTGTTTCTTGAGTAGTCTGTCTTTATATTCAGAGACACATATGATTCAGGAAAGAGAGCAGTCATATGAATTGACTGTTCGAGGGACAGCAACGTCGTTGCAGTCTATTGGTCTTATGACTCCAGGCCATTGGTTACCCATATCATTTATTTTGGAAGATGGTGCCTTTGTTAATAAAGGTGACACCGTTGCGCAGTTTGATAGCAGTGAAGCTGAGTATGAGCTTCAAACCCTTCTTTTTGAGCAACGAGTTGTTGAACAACAGCTTAAGTATGAGTTGAATGAAATCGATAATGATCGACTGGCCAAAGAAGATAAGCTGGATGGAATCGTCGACCAGCAGAATATAGCGAAAGCAACTCTTGAGAAATACAAACAGCTGCCACTTGAAGATGAAGTTTTAAAGGCAGAGGGACGATTAAGAATTTCTAAGCTTGAGTACGAAGCTGCAGAGAAAGACTTCATTAAAGCGGAAGATCGCTACAAACGTAAATTTATTTCTAAGGCAGAGTTGGAGAAAGCTCAGCAGGAACTCAAAGAGAAAAAGGTTTCTTTGGAGTATGCCGAAGCCGATTTAGAGTATGAAAAGCTTCCAGCTACAGAGTCCACTATAAAAATGGCAGAGCTGGAAATAGAGAACCTTAAGTTGGAAAAGGAAGATCTAGAGTATGAATTGAAAGAGTTGAAGTTTTTGCAAGATATTGAAAAAACTCTGGCGAGAAATAAAAAGCGAGTGATAGAGAAAAAGATCAAGAACAAAAAAAGTGATCTTGAGAATACCGCAGTTAAAGCACCTTCAACAGGTTTTGTTAAGCATATGAGTTTTGGCAGTGAGAAAATAGGGCCGGGATCGAAGTATTTTAAAGGTTATCGTTTCGCTGATATTCCAGATCTGAATTCTATTGTTTTTGAGGCTTACGTTCCTGAGAAAAATCGTAAATTCTTTAAAGATAAAGATAGAGCTGTTCTCTACATAAACGGGAGAAAGGATCGTCCAATAGAAGCTTATGTTTATCAAATTTATGATGTGCCAATGGATATTGCGGATAAAAAGTCACGCCGCTGGGGGACATCGGAACAGCAAACAGGCTTGAAAGTATACCGAGTCGAAGTTAAGCCTGTTGAAGAAACTCCTTGGTTAAGACCTGGAATGAATGCCAGTATTAAACTGATTTCAGAAAGAAAAGTGAGCTTGCCAGCAGTTCCAGTGAAGTATGTGACTACCAAAGAAGAAAAGAGTTACTTATCTTTCGATGGTATTTTTAAAGAAGTGAATGGCTTTGCAAATGAAGGTTGGTTTTTCATAGAGAAAGGAGCCCAGGCTGGCAGCGTTACTCTGGATGGGGAATTTAGAAAGGAAAACACTGGTAAGTCTATTTACGGACAGGGTAAGTTTATGACTTCTGGAGAAGTTATTCCTACTAAATCAGTAAAAGTTGTAGTCCCGAATATCGGCAGGGATGAAGCTAAAATTACTTGGCTTAAGGAAGAAGAGTCAAGTGTGAAGAAAGGCGATGTGATTCTAAAGCTGGATACAGATGCAATTGATAAAAGTATCTCATCTGCCGAAACAAGAGTAGCAGATGTTCAGAATGAAGTTGATAAGTTGGCAAAGAAGCTGGACTTAGAAAAGCGCGAAAACGTTTTCATGATTCAGACAGAAAAAAATAATCTTAAAATTCGAGAAATTGAGCGCGACATTCGTTTAGCCGGTTTGGATTACAAGGCAGCAATTAGTGCACGGATGAATTTCTTAAAGGCGCAGATCGCCTATGAGAAATCGGTGAGTGAGTATAAGCGATTAAAGGCGAAAAATCCAGAATTTATTTCCAAGGCAGAGTTCGAAAAAGCAGAGCGGGATCAGCTGCGTAAGCAACTGCAATTGGATCAAGCTGAACTTGAGTTTAAAGAGACTAAGAAAGGCGCCACAGAAATTCAAAAAAGTCAGGCAAAACATGATTTTGTATTGCAGAAGATAGTCTTTGAAAGGTACGTGAAAGACGCAGAATATAAAGAAGCAAGTATGGAGAACGAACTTAAGCGTCTGCAGTTGCGCTTAGAAGAGTATAAGTTCAATTTAGAAGAAAGGTTTGAACGTAAACGCCGGCATACTATAAAAGCTCCAGCAGATGGATTGCTTCGATATGGTAAGGTATACGATAATGGCAAAATCCAAAAAATTGCCTTAAGTGTCGGGCTTCACTCTAAGATGCTTCCCATGACTATTCCTGACCTTTCAAATTTAACTGTTAAGGTAAAAGTCCCAGAGCGTTATTTTACTAAGGTTAAAGTTGGGACTGAAGTCGAAATTCGTATCCCGTCTGTTAACGAAAAGGCCTATAAAGGCAGTGTGAAAGAGATCGAGTATATTTTTGAATCTCTTGCCAGTCAGGATAATCAAATTGGTATTTATTCCTCACAAGAGCCTTTGGGACAGGATGTGTTTCTTGTGAAGATTGATATAAACGTTGACGGTCAGCAGATCAAACCCGGGGTCATTGCCGACATTTATTTCCCGTTTAAGAGGTAAGTTGTGTTGAAGTTTACAGCCTGGATATTTTTTATATTAGCTTTATGTGGATTGTCTTTATGGCGCATGGTTCCACAGGAAGAGATAAAGCCGGATTCTCCTTTGGCTCAAGTCGAGCGCAAAGTTATTGATGAATACATAATCGAGAGAGGCTATATAGAAGCAAGCGAGAAATCGGTCATTCAAACCTATATTTCCGGTTCTATCATCAGTATGAAAGAAAGTGGAACTTATGTTAAAAAAGGTGATGTCGTTGCGACTATTGATAATAGTAATTACGAAGATGACATCCTTGAGTATGGCTTGGATTTAAAGCAGGAAAAACTGCTGTTAGATATCAATAAAAAGAAGTTTGCTTTAATTGAATTTGATGAAGAGCGAGATGTTATTCGCCGTAAAGAGGAACTCAGACATGCAGAGCTTGAGTATGATGAGGAAATGTCTCGACCTAAGCCAGAAGAAATAAAAAAGCTTGATATTGCTTTAAAGTTAGGGGTGCTTGATCACGAAGAAGCGAACGCCAATTTGATCCGTCAAAAAAGACTGTACGACAAAGGCTTTTTATCTAAGGCTTCCCTGGAGCCTCATGAGCGCCGTTTAGCCAGTAAGGTCGAAAAAGTAAAAGAAGCAAAGCTCAATATAACGGTTGCCAAAAAAGGTGTTCCAGACGAGAGAAAGGTTGAGCTGAAACAAAATCTTGAGAGAGCCAAAGCTACTTTACAAAGAAGCGAAAAAGATAAACAAAGACGCTTAGACGAACAGGCAGACATTATAAAAGTAAGCGAACAAAAAATTGCTGAAATGGAATTTAAGAGAAAGAACCTTGTTGAGAAGTCCAGAAAGTCTATTTGTTATGCAGATCGCGATGGTTATGTCATTGTCAGAACTTACTGGAATTGGCGTTCTGGCGGAGGTTACTCAAGTTATGCGGCAGGGGTACAGGTTCGCGAACGAGATGCCATAATCGAAGTTGTCTCGCCTGGTAAAATGATTGCAAGTGCTATTTTCAATGAATCAGATTTTCACAGCCTCAAGATAGGGCAAAAAGTCGAAATGAGCATGCCGGCGTTTCCAGGTAAAAGTTTTACCGGCGAGTTGAAGTCATTGGGCGCCATTGGTAAAGACAGGAACGAGTGGATCGAGGGCATGGCCGGAAGTTCTGGAGTTTCTATGTACAATGGTAAAATCGCTTTTGATCAAGATGTAAAAGGCCTACAGCCTAAAATGTCTATTTTCTTAAAAATTAAACTCACAAAACCTCATAAAGGTCTGGTTATTCCCAGGTCGGCCGTTAAGTCACTGGAAGAGAAAAATTGGGTTATATCCGGTGGCAATAAGATTGAAGTACAAGGTCGTTATGTCAATGAATTTGACTTCGAGATCACTTCTGGCTTGAATGAGGGAGATACCATTTCAAAGTTCTTTCCTAAGGATAATTCATGACCTCTTCTAAACCTTTAATCAAGGTTCAAAATCTCAAAAGGCATTACACTATGGGGGAGCACACGGTTAAGGCTCTTGATGGCGTTGATGTAGAGATTTTTCCTGGTGAATTTGTAATGATTGTCGGTAGTTCCGGTTCAGGGAAATCGACTTTGATGCATATACTGGGCCTTCTCGATAAACCGACCGATGGCAGTTTTGTTCTAGGCGATCAAGAGGTCTCGAATCTTTCAGACGATGAATATGCAGCTTTAAGAAATCAACGCATCGGTTTTGTTTTTCAGCAATTTAATTTGTTGAATGAACTGACTGTAGTTGAAAATGTTGCTTTGCCTTTAGCTTACAGTGGTGTTGATAAAGCTGAGCGTGCCGATAAAGCCTCAGTATATGCAACTAAGACAGGGCTCGGAGAAAGATTGGATCACCGTCCAACTCAACTTTCAGGTGGACAGAATCAGCGTATTGCTATTGCCCGTGCTTTAGTGAATAATCCAGATATTGTCATGGCCGATGAACCTACTGGAGCACTTGACTCTAAAACGGGTAAGGAGATTATGGATCTTCTTCATGACCTGAATGATCAGGGCTTGACGATTATCATGGTAACTCACGACCCGGTTTTGGCGGAGCAGGGTACCCGTAAAATTGTGGTTAAAGATGGTCATATACTTGAAGATGTTGCTGGAGAGAAAGCGAAGCGCGGAAAGTTAAAAGACGAAAAACTGCAATCAATTGGCGGTTTATCTTTTAAGGATCTGTTCATGATAGGCCTTCGAGAAGGGTTACTGCCTCATAAAATGCGTAGTTTTTTGACTATGCTTGGTATCATTATCGGTGTGGCATCTGTAATCGCGATGTCATCATTTTCCCTTGGTTCCAAAAAGAAACAAGCTGATCAGATTCGCGCTCTTGGAGCCAATCTTGTTAAAGTTATTGATGCTAGGTTAGAGAATGAAACGCTGTTACAGGCCAGACGAAATGGTTCGCAGGGCTTATCGATAAAAGACCTTGAAGACCTGGAAGCGAATATTGAAGGAATCACTGCGAAGTCCTATTTAAGAGAATCACCTATGAATGTCATCTACAAAGGCGAAGTTCAAAATGCCAGAGTGCTTGGAATAGGTGGAGATTACTTGTCGGTAAATAATCACGAAATTGACATGGGGCGCCTTTTTGACCAACAGGATCAGGATACGGCGGCAAGAGTGGTCATTATAGGTTCCGGCCTGGCCAATAAGCTTGGTGTAGAAAATCCACTGGGTGAATTGTTAATCATGGGCGGTGTACCTTACAAAGTGGTTGGTGTATTAAAGAATAAAAACATCGACCTGAAAGAATTGGATGCGAGTAGTCTGAAAGATACTAATTTAGACGTGCTCATACCATTTGAAACTTTACAAAGTCGCACGACTTATCTGCAAACAAGAAGTGAGTTGGATGAGATTCAACTACAGCTTGCCAGTGAAGATCAACTTTATAATGTCGGTAAATCTTTAAAGAGAACATTGCAGAACTTGCACAGTGGAGTCGAAGATTACCAGATTGTTATACCACTTGATCTTCTTAAGCAAAAGCAACAGTCTCAAAAGCTTCTGGATATTTTAACTATTATCATCTCATCTATTTCCATAGTTGTGGGTGGTATAGGTATCATGAATATTATGTTGGCAACGGTAAATGAAAGAATCCGTGAAATAGGGGTTCGTCGAGCTGTAGGCGCTACAAGGAAGGATGTTCTGTATCAATTCTTAGCAGAAAGTATGATTATTTCAGTAACTGGTGGTCTACTTGGAGTTTTATTTTCAGGACTCATAGTGATCGTGACCAGTCAGGCAATAGGATTGCCAATAGTATTTTCAGTAACGCTGGTGGGGGTATCCGTCGCCGCATCAGTAATAACCGGTTTAGTTTTTGGGCTTTATCCAGCGAGAAATGCAGCTGCGATGAATCCTGTGGAGGCTTTAAAAAGTGATTAGAAAAACATTATTTATTTTAAGTTTAGTTGCCAGTTCATTTGTTTATGGCCAGCAAGAAGATGTTAATAAGTTTACAGTCGATGATTGTTTTGATTATGCACTGAAGCATTCTCCTGAGATTAAGAAGCGTATTTTAACCTTATCGAATTCAAAGCATGATATAGATATTCAAAGAGCCGTTTTTGATTTAAGTTTATCTGGCGTTGCTTCAAGAAATATGGAGAATGAGACAAATTCATCTGCTCTGGTTTTGAATCAGGAAGTGCCGGGTGGTGTGAATGTAACTGCTGCTGGTGACTTGGACTCCGATGATGAAGATGGTACAGATGAAGGGGCTCTTTCTCTGACTATATCAAAACAGATCTTAGGCGGCGGTTCAATAGAAGAGAGCTTACAGGATTATCGCGATAGGCTAATCGATGAGTTAATTTCGAGAAATCTTCTTGAGCGTGAAAAGCGCGATATTAAGTCAGATATTCAAAGTATTTTCTATGAAATAATTGAGAACCTTCAGTCTTTAGAAGTTGAGAGAAGACGTTTGGAAAGTGCCAAAAAGAATCTTGAACATGCCATTGAAAGAGATAAGCCACTGGATATTGCCACAGCAAAAATTGAGATTCCACAAACTGAGTTGAATTTGATACGTGCAGAAAGAACTATTCAGTCAAACTTAGATGACCTGAAGGTCTTGATCGGTATGTCTCCAGACGAAGAGTTGCTCATTGATGAAGAGTTCAGCTATGAGATTTTAAAGTTCAACGTCGAAGAAGATTTGATGTATGCAGAAGATAACGACGAGCTGTTCATTAATAATGGTCTGTCCAAAGAAGTTCTTGAACGCGATGTTCGGGTTAAAAAAGAAAGAACTCAGATAGATGTGGATTTAAGGTTTCAGCAACGCTTTGTCAACGAAGGAGAAGATACTGCCAACCTCCGTGGTAATGATGAGCAAGTTCTAAGCATTAACTTTGGCTGGGAGTTTGGTAGACGTGCTGATAAAGCAAGATTAGCTAAGAGTAAAAACCGCCTCGACGAAAATGCCGTAGATCTTTATATCCTGAGACAAAACAAGTTTAGGAGCTTGCGCGGTATTGCCCGCGACCTTGAAGAGACTGAAAAATCTATCACGATTCAGGAGCAGAGAATTGCTCTTAATGAGACGCAGATTGAACTTTATAAAGACCGTTGGGAAAATGGCGAGATTGACATTCTAGAATATATCCGAAGTCAAAACAACCTTGAATCCAGCCGAGTTCAACTGATTCGTCTCAAGACAAATTATATGAACCTTGTGAATCGTTATCTTTTCGAGGTTGGTAAGTAGATAGACATGAAAAAGGCTGAGTCCGAGAACTCAGCCTTCTTTGTATGTATGCGTACTCTTACGAGATTAGATAAATGGTGTAATCCCCGGTTGAGCGACTTCTGCAACTTTTATTGGAGCATTGAGGTCGTACTTAGCAGGAGATAAATCTTCTTTTGAGTTCATCAGCATATCCCAGGTAACTCTTTTACCTGTGTAGGCTGACATTCTACCCATGATTCCCATGGCTGTTGAGTTTATGGAGTAGTCACCGTTATTAACGACTTTACCAGTGCGAATACCTTTGATGATCGCAACGTGTTCGGCATCGTACATATTCATTGCACCGCCTTTAAAGCGCCAGATAGTCTTACCGTTTTTATCGTAAATTCTGTGGCGCATGAGGTCGGCAGTACCTTCAGTGCCGACAATGATGTCTGAGACGGAAGTATCTGTGCCTTTTTGCTGACGGCAAGTGAAATTGGCGTATAGGTTATTGGCGAATTTGTACTGAATAGAGAAGTGATCGTAGATGTGACCGTATTCTTCTTGTACACGAGTTTGGCGGCCACCCATACCGTAGACCATTTCTGGCTTTTGGTCACCGGTGACCCAACCCATTTTATCAATGTTGTGAATGGCTTGTTCTACGATGTGGTCTCCAGAGAGCCAGGTGAAGTAGAGCCAGTTACGCATCTGCCACTCCATGTCACTCCAGTTATCCTGGCGAGGGTACATCCATAAGCCACCGGTATTGTAGGAGCACTGTATGTTAACCATCTCACCAATTTTACCATCTTGAATGTGTTTAATTGTTTCCTGCTTTTTCTGGTCGAAACGGTAGCAGAAGCCACAAACGAAAGTCAGGCCTTTTTCCTTACATTCTTTTACAGATTTCATGACCTTCTTTAGACCGGCAACATCGACAGCAAGAGGCTTTTCAGCAAAGATGTGTTTGCCTGCTGCTACAGCAGCTTCGATGTGAAGTGGACGAAAGTGAGGAGGAGTTGTTAGAATAACGATATCGACTTCTTTGAGGGCCATTACTTTTGTATAGGCATCAAAACCACTGAATTTGTTTTTTGCTGGTATAGCTACGCGAGAACCGTAATTTTTAAGTCTTTCTTCAGCCATTTTAAGTCTTTCAGGGAAAACGTCAGCAATAGCAACAAGACGAACATTTGGGTCTGCATTGAGGGCATTTGCCGCAGCTCCACGACCGCGACCACCACAGCCAACGAGGGCAACATTTAAAACGTCATTATCTTTTTTGTCAGCAGCAGTAGCAGAGTGAAGTCCAGATAAAGCCGTGATGGCAGCACCGGCTTTTACGAAGTTTCTTCTATCGATATTTTTATTCATGTTTTCTCCTGGTGTAAAATCGTTTCAAGCAATTTAACGCATAGGATAACCCACAGTGACAAGAAAAGTGAAAAAAATATTGGCTTATTATCTGCGTAATTTCCTTAATAGATAAATTTAAATTTAAAAAGTCTTAAAAAGATATGAATATTTTGTTCTTAAATGCCGGGCGTCGCTGTGAACTTATAAAAGCCTTTAAAAGTGTTCTTTCTAAATTCCCTGGAGGTGGATTGGTTTTTGGTTCAGATATTACCCCTTTAGCACCTGCATTAAAACTAGTGGATAAAAAAGTTATTTTTCCACATTCGTCGTCAGACGATTTTAAAGCAAACTTTATTGCTTTTTGCCTGGAGTATGAAGTGGATCTAGTTATTCCGACAATAGATCCGGATCTTATAATTTTGGATCGTCTTCGAGATGAGTTAGCAGTGCAGATGCCCTCGACCCGTTTATTATTGCCGAACTCTGAAGTTGTTCGTGTCGGTGCAGATAAAGTCATGACGAAGCAGACTCTAGGTGCTTTAGGAGTGAGAGTACCTAAAACTTTAGATCCTTCTTTAGATTCTTTTGCTTTTCCAGTATTTGTCAAACCGGCTTGTGGCAGCGCGGGGGAAAATGCCAGAAAAATATGTAATCAAGAAGAGTTAGTAGGTCATCTTGAAGTAACAGAGAATCCAATAGTAGAAGAGTTTATAGATGGTCCAGAGTTTACGGTGGATGTTTTTTGTAATCGCCACGGGCAGGCGTTGTTAGCAATCCCTCGGAAACGCTTATCAGTTCGAGGAGGAGAGGTCGCGAAAGGAGTTGTGGAGCGCAATGAAGAATTGGAAGGTATTGCCTGTTCCATAGCTCAGAAACTTAATTGTGATAGTCCTATTACCATTCAGTTTATTAAACAGGATGATGAGTATGTCGCCATAGAAATAAATGCCAGATTGGGGGGCGGTTTACCTCTCAGTGTAGCTGCCGGAGCCAATTGGCCACTGTGGATTTTGGATTTAGCACGTGGGCGGGAACCTGAAGTGAAGGCGGATATTAAGGATCGATTGATTATGAGCCGCTACGATCAATCGATTTTCTTTGATATGAACACTTTTGAGAAGTCAAAGCCAAACTTATCTGGAGTGAAAGTGCTGATTTTAGATATGGATGACACTTTGTACCCCGAAAGAGAATTTGTTTATAGTGGCTACCGCAAAGTCGCAAAGTTTTGTTTGGAAGAGTTCGGTATATATGTTGAGGACGAACTTTGTAGAAGATTTGACGCTGGTGAAAGGGGAGACTTATTTTCAACTGTTTTGAAGAGTGCAGGGATTAATCTTCCTGAGCATGAGGTTTTGAAAATGGTTAAACTTTACAGAACACATGAACCGAAAATTCACTCTTATGCAGATGTTGAGATTTTGAAGAAGCTTCATGCTGAAGGTTATACTCTTTGTTTAATCAGTGATGGTTGGCAGGAAGTGCAGCAAAAGAAATGGCAGGCTTTGGGCTTAGATGAATTTTTTACTCATAAGATCTTTACCGACTCATTAGGCGAATCTTTTTGGAAACCACACCCGAGGTCTTTTGAACTTATGGTACAATGGATGGGGATCGATTTTTCTGAAGCAGTGTATATCGCTGATAATCCAGCTAAAGATTTTATTGCTCCAAATCAGCTTGGTATGCATAGCTTACGTATCAAGAGGTATGGTTCTGTGCATGGAAATGAATACTATACAGGACCTGAGACAGAGCCAGAGTTTGAAATTTCGTCATTAACAGAATTGAAGAGTATGCTAAAAAATGAATCTTAAAAATAAAAAAGTTTTAGTGACTGGAGCTGATGGTTTCATAGGCTCCCACTTAGTGGAATCCTTGCTTGATCATGGCGCAGAAGTTAAAGCGTTTACTTTCTATAATTCCTTTAATAGCTGGGGCTGGTTAGATACTTTTGATAAATCAATTTTGGCTGGTTTGGAAGTTTTTTGTGGCGATGTAAGGGATCCAAACGGAGTGAGGACTGCAGTTAAAGATGTCGATGTAGTCATGCACTTAGCAGCTCTAATTGCCATACCGTACAGTTATCACTCTCCTGATTCTTATGTCGATACAAATATCAAAGGAACTCTTAATGTCTTACAAGCATGCCGGGATTTCGACATTGAGAAGTTACTTGTGACATCAACTTCTGAAGTTTATGGCACAGCACAGTATGTGCCCATAGATGAGAAGCATCCTTATCAGGGACAGTCGCCATATAGTGCCAGTAAGATTGGTGGGGATCGCATGGCGGAGTCTTTTTATAAATCTTTTGAGCAGCCAGTTACCATTGTGAGACCGTTTAATACTTATGGGCCTCGACAGTCAGCTCGGGCAATTATTCCTACACTGATCAGTCAATTGGTAAATGGTTATGAAGAAATTAAAATGGGGGCCTTAGAGCCAACTAGAGATTTTAATTATGTCAAAGATACTTGTGCTGGTTTTATTTCTATAGCAGAATCGGATATGACGATCGGAGAAGAAATTAATATAGCGACACAGAAGGAAATAAGTATGGGGCAGTTGGCTGAAGAGCTTGTGATGCAGATTAACCCCAATGCCCGTATAGTTCAGGATCCTTCAAGAGTAAGGCCTGCAAAGAGTGAAGTTATGCAGCTTTTGGGAAGCAATGAAAAATTAAAAGCCTTAACCGGTTGGCACAGTAAGTATTCATTTTCAGAAGGAATCTCTGAAACTGTAGAGTGGTTCAGGAACCCAGAGAATTTAAAAGCTTATAAGGCTGCAATTTATAATATTTAGGGTTTTGCGTTTTCTTCTTTGGTCAGTTTACTTTTATCTACTTTAAAGATGACTTCAGGATCAAGAACTTCGGTTATTCTGCTTTCTTCAAAAAAGGTGATGACACGGCCTTTGATGGTGTTTTTGCCATCAAAAAGTTCAGGCTGGCCTCTAAGGATAATTTTCTTTTGATTTATTTCATATGTAGCTTTGTGAGCTTTGGCTTGTTGTTGGCCACGATTGATGACTACATCTTCTTCGGCAATAAGCAGGTAGGGCTGGTTTTCTTTGTCAAAGAAACTCGTCATCTTTTCAGATGTTAGTATGGTGTCTCCATTAATGGCTTTAACCTCTCGATGGAAAACAGCTCTTCTGTTTTCATAGTCATAATCAAGATGCCTTGAGGTGATAATGAGTTCATCTGAAGCCTCCAGCTTTTCCTCCTGAGCCTTACTTTCTGACAAAATAGTTAGAGTAAGGCTGAGGGAAATTAAAATAAACCTGAACATTAAGTGTTTTTTCTCTGTTCTGGTTTTTGACCGCGGAGAACTGAGTTTCCTTCAAAAAGAACACTTTGATCAAATTCTATTTCTTCTTCGAGCTCTTCAGCGGTGAAGGCCCCTGACTTTGAATAAAGTTCAATTGGGTTTACCCACATGATTTTATGAATATCTTCTTCAGATATGCCTTCTCTACGCATAACATCAGCAGTTTGTGGTACAGCAAGTGGATTACTCACACCCCAGTCAGCAGAGGAATTGACGATAATCTTCTTCGTCCCGTACTCTTTAACCAGCTCAGCTATACGATCGGCATCCATTTTAGAGCGAGGGTAAATAGTGTGACCTGCCCAGCAGTCAGTTTCCAGTACCAAAGGAAGTGTTTCCTCTGTGTTATGGTCAATTATGACCAGGTCATGATCAATTCCAACTTCGTTGATTAGGTCGATAGTTGCTTTGACACCATTCTTCTTATCGCGGTGAGGAGTGTGGATAATAACCGGAAGCTGCATTTCTTTAGCAAGCTCCAACTGCTGTTTGAAGTAGCGGTGCTCCAGTTCGGTCATATCGTCATAACCGATTTCCCCAACAGCAACAACGTTATCTTTTTCGAGATAGCGTGGAAGCATCTTCATAACTTTTTCGGCCATCTCTTCATTATTTGCTTCTTTTGAGTTTAGGCAGATCGAGCAAAAATGGCGAATACCAAACTGACTGGCGCGGAATGGCTCCCAGCCTGTGATAGATTGAAAGTAATCATCAAAAGATTCAGCATGAGTTCTTGGCTGACCTAGCCAAAAGGCAGGTTCAATAACAGCACGGATTCCGGCATTGTACATATTGACATAATCGTCGGTAGTACGGGAAGACATATGAATGTGCGGGTCGAAGTATTTCACTTTAAAAGTCCTTTATTTTCCATAAATTCCAGAACTGAATCTGGCAGCCACCTACCGGCAGCTTTTCTCTCGTCAAAAAAGTCAGTTAAGCTTTTTCCTAATTCTCCGTTAAAACGCGATTCGAGTCCGGAAATTTTATCGAAATCCAGTCCCATAAAAATTGTTTTAATTGTTAGTTGTTTGAATTCCAGATCGTCAAAAAACTCTGCAGCGTAAGGGTTGTCTTGTGAAACTGCGCTGTGTACCGTAGTGGAATTTGTTCTGCAGGCATGTACGACATTTTCTTTATAAAGACTTTTATCATCTCTTAAATTTAAAGCAATGATTGCCGCAGCCTGTTCGTCATCTCCCCCACGAATAATCATTTCCTTTATACACATCTCATCTGATGTTGTTGCAGCAAGGAGGACTCTGGCAACATTTCCTACAGTTTGATCTGAAAGGGAAGGGTGAATTGATTGGAGGGTTTCCTTTTCTGAACTTTCTAAATCCGCCTTTTTTCTGCCAAGGCGTCGAGGAGCCGCAGCTGTAAGAGTCATAAACTCTTCTAAGCTTAAATTGTCAATTTTATCAAAAGCATCCCAAAAAGATTGGCTTCTAGGCGCATCTTTAGATAGTCTTCTGGTAATTTTCTCAAGTTCTCTACACAAGTCCACAATTCAGTCCCGTTATTATGCCTCTCAATCTACTACAAAACCGTGCCCTCGCAAAGTGGAGGAGGTTAAATATAACCTCTTTAAATTTAATCTCAAAATTTGCGAATTTCTAAGGTCTTTTGGATAAATGAAGAGAATGGTGATTATTTATTTGATTTTGGACTAAAATGGTCTAAAAAAGTTTGAAATGGCCTAAATTGGATTGTACCATTTAGGGAAGCTTTTAAGGATCCTTTCAAAATGTTGCAATTCTGCGGGTTAGAAAAAACTCAGCTTGATGCCAATGGACGAGTAAAATTCAGTTCCCGGCTACAGCAAAGTTTTAAAGATTACGGTTCACAGACCGTGGTCTTATACTGCCTGCCCGAAGGTGCAATTGGGATTTACCCAGTTACAGAATGGGAGAAGATTAAGCCGGACTTAAGGCCAATACAGCAGCAGTTTACCGGCAGTGTTCTCGCTCGCAGAAGAATGAGAATGATGGGAGCCATGACCTCCAAGGAAAATCTCTCTAACCAGGGAAGGGTGACTTTACCGCTAATGTTTCGAGAGATTTGCGGTATAGAAGCAGGAAAAGAAGTTGTTTTAGTCGGTTCAGAGTTCGGGGTTGAAATCTGGAGTCAGGAAAAATGGCAGCAGGAGATGGCACTCATGCAGAGTCACAGCCTTGAAAAAGGGGAAATGGAAATGAGTGCTGATTTACAGATTAGGGAAGAAGAGTGAAAGAAAGATATATACAAAAAGTTTTTATAGTGATGGCGCTACTTATGTCAGCGACCATTCTGTATGGTGGTTACCAGGTCAGGCAAGAAGCCGATAAAAAAAGTGAGTACGAAAAAGCAGCTCGTTTAAAGGCTGTAAATGTTAGTATGAGCCTTTGTGAAGAACTTGAAACCGGCCGATACACTGAAGGTTTAAAAATACAGGACCCTTTGCAGTTCTTGCGGGTATGTGCTGAAGAGTATCGTTGATGGTTAAGCAGAGAGCACAGTTAAAGCGCTTTCGGCTCGTTACATATATTGCATTAGGATTGGCGGCAGTTATCACTGTCCGCCTTTTTTATTTTTCAATAATCAATCGTGACAAGGCGTTTCAGCAAATGGAGCAGGAAAGCCTTGAAAAGAAAACAGTGAGAGCCCTTAGGGGACGCATTCTATCTGCTGATGGAAAAGTACTTGTTGAATCCAATCGTCAACTTAAGCTTATTTTGAGCCATAGGATTCAGTCTCATCAACTTTCGGCTTATTTAGCCATTCTTGAAAAAGAAATAGGGCTGAAGCGCCGTGACTTGATGATCAAAATATCCAGAATGTCACAGTCTGAAAATGTTGTTCTCCACGAAAACTTATCTCTCGATCAAATGAAGAAATTTGTTAAAGTGTTCGGTGTGAACCGGGATCTTTTTATAAAAATGAGCTTTTCTCGAAAGAAAATGGTTAAAGATAGGAAGAATATGATCGGGGAAGTTCAGTTGGTTGATGGAAATTATGTTGGGGTTAGTGGCCTCGAGAAAAAATACAATCAGCAGTTGAGAGGGCAAGACTTAGTCTATGAGACACTAGTTGATAAGAGAGGGGATGTGATTCTCAAAACTTTCAATGAGATACAAAAGCTGCAAACAGGTCAAGATATCTTTTTGAAAGAGGAGGAGTGGCCGTGATTGGTTTAGTAAGGTTTTTTAAGAGACTTTCACATACATTTTGCCCAATTCTTCTCAGCGCAATTCTTTTAAGTTTGTGGGGCTGCTTGGCTATTTATAATGCCAGTGTGAAGTTTGACAGTCCAGAGGACTACACTTTGAAGCAGGTGATTTGGCTAGGAGTGAGTATTTTGACTTCCATAGCGATCAGTAAAATTCACATCAAAAGATTTTTAGAGTTTATTCCCTGGCTTTATGCAGTTGGAGTGACTTCACTGGTGGCTGTTATATTTTTTGGCCAGTCTATAAATCATATGCGGGGTTGGTTTCATACAGATTATTTTAGTATCCAGCCAAGCGAATTTTGTAAGCCATTCTTCTGTTTATTTATTTGTTGGTACTATCGTTATCTACTTGATGAAGAGGAGAAGGAAGCCAATCGATTTTTGAAGTTGATTATGGGAGCTGCACCAGTTCTTATACTGTTGGCTTTACAGCCAGATTTTGGAACTTTATTGATATTCCTATTATGTTTTTTAGTTATTTACTGGACACATGGAGGTTCTGGGAAATTCATTTTATGGAGTGCTGCTGGCTTACTACCTTTAATCGGAGGTGTCTTGTACAGGTTTCCTTATGTCTATAGACGTTTAGAAGGCTTTCTTGATCCGGAGAAATATGCAACCAGTTCAGGATTTCATTTGTTGCAGCTTGAAAGGGCTATAGCAAGTGGAGGATTGTGGGGGCGATCTTTCGGGAAAGGGCTTTGGTCAGAGGGTTATTTGCCGTTGACTCATAATGATTCAATTTTTGCATCTTTTTGTGAATCACTTGGTTTTATCGGTGGATTTTTGCTAATTGCTATATTTACAGGAGCTTTATATTTGGCTTTTAGGAAGAGTAAAAGTATGGCAAATGATCTATATGGATTTTCTATTTTTGCATTGGTGTTTTGCTTGGTGATTCAGGCATATGTACACATTTGTGTAAATGTCCAATTATTGCCTCCAACAGGAATAACGCTGCCTTTTATCAGTTATGGTGGCAGTTCACTGCTATCTTCATTTATTATTGTAGGCTTATGTAAATCGATTATACGCAGCGAGGAAATGGATTTACTTGAAAGCGATGAAAGTCGCAAAGTTGAGCCACTTAGAGAGAATGTCGATTCGTGAAAACCCTGCTTTTTTAAGCATGTCAATATTTTCTTCGGTGCTTTGTGGGACAAGGATATTTTCAAGAGCTTGCCTTTTATTGGCAATCTCTAGAAATGAATAGCCATTTCCAGCTTTAAAGGATTCGTAAGTCTCGGTATTGAAATCTTCAATTGGTGAATGAGGCTCATGCAGTTTTTCACTGAGTATAAAGATGCCGCCTTTTTCAATGTTGTTGTAAATTTTTTGAAGCAGTTCAGGTCTCTTTTCTTTGTCAACAAACTGCAAAGTGTAGTTCATGATGACGAGGTTCGCTTTTGATATATCGGCATTCTCAGCGGCTCCTTCAGTAAATAAGATGTCGTGACTATAAGTGAAAGATGCGGCTTTTTCATTAGCTTTTTTGAGCATAGCTTCAGCAGGGTCATAGCCGGTAAGTTTGACAGCCTTATTTTTTAGTTGCTTTGACATGTAAATCAAAGTCGAACCTGTAGAGCAGCCCAGGTCATAGACACGACCATTCTCCGGGACGAATTTATCAGCTACCTGCGAAGTTAGATGGATGACCTCTTTATAATTTGGAATACAGCGAGTTGCCATATCATCAAAAACAGTAGCCACTCCTTGAGTGAATTTGAATGAGCCAGAAGAGAATTGACCTTTAGAGAAAATTTCATCTTTCATTTTAGTGTTCCCAAACGCCATCAAAGACAAAGGTAGCTGGACCGGTCATATAAATTGAATTATCTTCTTCATTCCAGGTAATAGATAGTATCCCGCCAAGAAGGTTGACTTGAACGGTGCGATCTGTTAGGTCATTTTGGATGGCTGCAACAACAGCGGCACAAGCACCGGAACCACAAGCAAGAGTTTCTCCAGTCCCTCGTTCCCAGACCCTCATATTTATTTCTTTTCTTGAAAGAATTTCAATGAATTCGACATTTGTTCTATTTTTGAATAAAGAGTGATTTTCAATTATGGGGCCTTCTGTTTCCAGGGAACAATCTTGAGTAGATGAAACAAATTGTACACAGTGTGGATTACCCATAGAGACACAGGTAATATTTCTCTCAATCGTATCGGAAAATTTATAATCGGCACCTATTAGAGGAGAGGCCTCAGAAAGCCCTACAGATTCAGCTGTAAAAGAAGGCTCTCCCATATTTACAGTAACTTGATTGTTATTGATATCTGCCTTGGTTATTCCTCCAGCAGTTTCAATTGTGAGTATTTCAGATAGATCATTTTTCCTATGGCGAATGTAAAGGGCAACAGCCCGTAAGGCATTTCCACACATTTCGACATTTGAACCATCCGGGTTGTAGATTTCCATTAGGTAGTCGGCTTTTTGAGAAGGACAGATAATGATGAATTGATCAGCACCAACAGCAAAGCGTCTGGTACACATATCCTTGGCAAGCTGGCTGCGCTCAGGAAGGTCTGTTACTGTGGCATCAATCACGACAAAGTCATTGCCAGTACCGTGCATTTTTGTAAATGGAATCTGCATATCTATAATCTCTCTAAAAATTCCGGCTACTATAACTTTAGGGCATAGTTGTTCAAGCTCCAATTATTGGAGATGAATTGCTCATGATACTTGCAGTATGGCGGTTAAATGTAATGAAATATTAGTTGAGGATGTGCTTAAGGAATTTACATGGAAGAAAGATATAAGTTACCGATCGTTGATGATTTGGAAATAAATCGTCGTGTTTTAGATTCTTATCTTTCAAAGGGTTATGAGGTTGTTGTTGCTTCGGGAGGAGTAGAGGTATTCGATCTCATTCAAAAGCACGAAGTAGAGATAGCTCTTTTGGACCTGAATATGCCAAATGTGACCGGCTTCGAACTTGCAGAGCATATTCGGGAAATGCCTGTTTACAGTGAATCGCCAATTATTTTTATCACTGGTGCAGCACTGGACCAGAATCAAGTAATTAAGGGCTTATCGATAGGTTTTGTTGACTAATTATGTAAACCTTTTGATTTAAAAGTATTGCTTTTAAAAGTCCAAAATTTTATTGAATTTTCTAAAAAAACTAAGTCTCTTGAATTCAACTTATAAGTGCAACACCTATTCTTATTCTTAAATCAATCCCGGTTAATTTTTGGAGTACTTCATATGGTGTTTTAAATCTCATAGTGAATGCGAGAGACTCAATGGACAAAAATGGCTTGATAAAAGATACTACTCCTCCTGTGAATCTAGAAAGGATCAATGCCTTTATTGTAGATGATGACGAAAATGTTTTAGAGTTTATGACGACTCTTTTGAAAGACTCTGGGGCGAATGTTGAAAGTTATGGAGTTCCGGAAAAAGCTTTAGAAGGGTTTAAGGATAAATATGGCTGTGTTGATCTTGTTTTTGCTGATCATCTTATGCCTCATTTAAATGGAAATGCTTTGATTCAAGAAATGAGAGAGATAAAGCCGGAATTAAATTTTATTATAGCAACTGGTTTATGTGATCAAGAGAAAGTTGAGACTCTTGGAGAAGAAGGTGCGCATGTGATTGCCAAGTCATTTCATATTCATGATTTTATAGATGCGCTTAAACGCTGTTTAGATAAGTAAGTGAATAAGCCCTTTTGAATGTAAGGGCCTAATTGTCTTGATAGTTTAGATTGGTAAATTGAGGGATATTTTGGTTCCTCTTCCAATTTCAGTGTCAATATGAACTGAGCCGCCTAGTTCTTCAATAGATGACTTAACTGCATCCATACCAACTCCTCGTCCACTGACATCTGTCACTTCATCCTTAGAACTAAATCCTGGATGGAAAATAAGCTCGATTTTATCCATAGAACTCAGAGAATTCTTTTGTTCTTCTGAAATAATGCCTTTTTCAACGGCTTTACTGGCTATGGTTTCGCCATCTATCCCTTTGCCATCATCTTCAATAGTCAAAGTGGTTGTATGCTCATTCCTGGAAATCCCCATAGAGATTAACCCTTGTTCTTTACCTGTAGCATCTCTTTCCTCATCGCTTTCCAGGCCGTGATCCAGAGAGTTGCGGACCAAGTGAACAATGGCCATATCAAACTTTTTCATAGTATCTCTGTGAACCAGTTCATTTGGTGTTTGAATGAGAAGGTCTTTAACGTTTTTACCATAGCTTTCACGGTAGGTGACAACAATATTTGAATACTTACGGCAGAATGAATAAAATGGGGTGAGATCAAGCGCAAAGAGCTTTTTGGAGATTTCATCCAAGTCTCTTATTGTGCCACTTTTAACAGACTGAAGTAAGTTTTGGAATTGATCTCGACTGATAGTCATGCTGCCTTCTTTGTCTGAAAAAAGCTTGGCTTTCATGGCATTAATGCCTATCAGTTCCTCTTCCATAAGATGAAGTGCATTGTTTAGTCTACCTTTGTGACTATCAGTAAATTTCTCTATGGATTTCGCTTCTTCTAAAAAGTCTTCGGCAAAACCTGAAACCCGTGAAACTTCATTAAAACCAAATGAGCCGCCATTACCTTTAAGAGTATGTACTTGTCTAAAGAGTTCATCGATATCCGCTCTGGTAAGCTTATCGTAATCAATGTTTTTTAGGCTTGTGATTGCATTTTCATAGCCTTCAAAGAAAGTTTTAAGGCTTTCTTGGTCATTGTTGATTAAGCCAATAACACGCTGAAGGGTCAGTTGTTGTTCTCGTTTAGTTTTTTCTAATGCTGCTTTAACTTTTCTTTCTTCAGTGACATCTGTACAAAGCACCATAAGTTTTGATAATTTGCCGTTATCCGTAATGGGTTGATAGTCAATTTGAATGATGCGTTCTTCGTCATTATTATTTTGAGTTAGTTCATTTACCGGAGACAATTCGGCGTATTTTTTCCAACGTTTTAGCTTTTTAGGGTTACTAATGAGTGAAACCCAACTTTTATACTGCTCAACTTTTGTATCATTAATATCAAACAGACTCTCCAGGTTGCTGTTTTGGAATTCTGTAATTGCAAAGATGTCTTCCGCTTTACTTGAGTGCTGTTCATTGATACTGAGGTCTTTATTTATGGTGAAAATACCCTGTTCAATAGAGTTTAAGATATCTGATATCTCTTTAGTCTTTTCGTCGACTAATTCCTGAAGGTTTTCAGTAAACTCTTTAACTTGCAGACGCATTTCTTCAAAATTGTCTCCGAGAACACCAATTTCATCGTTACTGTTTATTTTTACTTCCTGGGAATAGTCTCCCTGTGAAATAATCTGTGCAGAGGCTTTGAGTTCGAGTATAGGGTGAGAGACTTTATTACCTACATAAACGGCAAGTATGAAAGATATCACCAATACAACGACGGCACTTAAGCCCAGATTAGTTAAACTCTGGCGCAGACTGCTTTTTCCGGCTTCACTGGTGGCTTTAGCTGCAATTAAATTTGCTTGTTCCTGTTTCTTTTGATTAGCTTCCAAAAGAGCTTTTTCAGTTGCTATAGCTTCTTGCATTTTTTCAAGGGTGAGCAAGTAACGGAGGAAGCCAACGGGTTCTCCATCTTCTCTAAATTCTTTAAATTCATCTGCTTCGCCTTCAAAGATTGGTACTGTACATTGATAGGCTTTTACATTTTTTTGAGTTCCGTCTTTTTCGAGATACTCATAATCAATCAGTTTTACATCTTTTTGGCTTTTGTTGATAATCGAAGTTATATTCTTATCTAAGAAAGTTATCGGTTTACCGGCATATTCGGAAGACCAGCTCTGTGTTTTGAGGTCATAGATAGTTTTAAGACCAAGCCCATCTGGGTACTGTCTGTCGAGGTAGGCCCATGCTTTAATTTCATTTTCACCTTCAACAGCAAAGAAACTTAAGCTCAGAACTTCATCATCCAATTTGTAGAGGTTCGTGAGCAGGTTTCTTATACCATTAAAAGAGTTATCAAGAAAGAGAGGTTTAAGAACTAAACTGTCTCTTTCCAGTAATATTCTGCCTTTGTCATATAATGACTTTTCAAAAAACTTCTGTATTTTTTGAGTATTTTGTTCAGAAGTTTTGCGCATATTCGCTGTTACTTCTTGAGAGCGATCTTCGCTCATACTCATAAAAGTAGAAGAGAGGCCTTTTAAATTAAGCACGACGATTACTCCAACTATGATGAAGGCAATGATCACTGTCATCAAATTGGCTGAAATCAGCTTATTCTTTATTGAGCCTCTTTTTTGCATTATTTGTTCGCCTCTACATCCGACATTTTTTCTTCATCGACAACGAGCTTGTACTCAGGAAGAATTTTCATGTTGACATTTTTTACAACTGAAAGGATGTACTCAACTCCGACCTCGTCGGCTTTCATTTCTTCGTCATCCATAAGTGTAAAGACCTGTTCAGCAATTTGGTTACCGAGGTCCTGGTGATTTGGAGATGCAGAATAAACACAGAATCCCATATCTGTACCGGAGAATGCTTTGATACCGGCGATAAAAGGTTTTTTGAGTCTTCTGGCAGCACTAACCCATACTTCAGCGAAATTATCGTTGTTAAGTAGGATAGAGTCCGAAATAACCCAGACAAGGTCGGTGTCTTTTTTATAGACTTCTCTAAGGACATTGCGATTTAAAAAGAAGTTAACATCTTGCTTTTTATCACCGTACTCTTCTGTGTCCATAGCCTTTAAGGTGATACCTTCTTTACCAAGCTGCTCTTGAGCAACTTTGATCATTTCAGAGTGCTGACTTTTTCTATAAAAGACAAGGACATTCTTGATGTCATTGGTAATGAAGTATCTAAACTGAGTTATCATTGTATAGGCAGGAACCTCATATTCGATACCGCAGATGTTTGGGTTGCCTTCAATTTCTTTACGAAGGTTCAGACCCATGGCAGCGACGCTTCTAAGGTTTTTGGCATACTCGTCATTTTCCATATTGAACTTTTTGGCAAAGTCTACAGCCTGGTTGTCCAATAGAATCAATAGACTTGGTTTTTCTTTTGTGACTTTACCTTTAAAGTCCTGATAATCAGAATCTTTTGATAAAATGTGTTCGACGACTTCAAAGTCTTCGCTTATTTCATCTTTCACTGAATTGGCAACTTCTTCAAAGTTGATTGATCCCTGTCTGAAAATGAGAACTTTGTCGGCCAAAGCGCTGATTTGAAGAGCGGCGATCATGAAGAAGACGGTTAAGTATCTTTGTGTCATGCTTAATCTCCTCATTGTACTTTCTTTAATTCGTCAAAACCCAAGGCTTTAATTGCTGCCTGGGATAGATTAGCAAATTTACTTATTTCATTGTCCGGTGTATCTTTTAGAGCACAAATAACCGGGTAGTCGATCGTTTTACTTTCTCCAACAAGGTTGGTTTTGGCGGTAAATTTTGCTTTTAAAATTTCATAGTTTTTAGGACGAATAATGATGAAATTTGCGTTTTCTAGTACTAAGAGAGGCATAAGGTCATCGGTTTTCGTTACACGTTTGACACGTTTGAAATCACCAACTTGATCTTTAATGAAAGCACTGGTTTGTTTACGACCAAGTTCATCAACTATACCAACGCTGCCTTTGGCCATAGAATCTTTATTCCATTCATCTTTCACTGAAAGAATCATGAATTTAAAGTTACGTTGACCTCCTTTGGTAAATTGGTATACAGCCTTGTAGTCAGGGTTATACTTGACGTAGGCAGCAGGCACCATTAAGAATTTTGGCTTTGAGTTTTTCAGAGAGGATGAGAACTCACTGAATTTACCAAATACAGTTATTTCAGTCCCCTGTAATGAAGAGTCACTTTTAAGTGCTTTCTCTCGTTCTTTTACGGGGATTGTCGATGTTGTATAAACCTGCAATTGGTCTGCAGCCTGTACACTCATAAATGAGAGTGTAACAAACAGGAAAACAGCCCAATTAAGGTATCTATTTTCAGGAATTTTCATACCCTGCCTCCTTTGTTGATCAATCTTCTAGAGCTTCTTCGATATCGTCTTTAATTCTTTCAACATACTCAGCATTAGTGAGCTGTAGTGGCTTTTTGATGTAGCCTTTTGCGCCGGCCTCAAGTGTTTGAGTGACTTTCGCCGGATCTTTGATTGCACTGCAGATCAGAATTCTTGCTTCGCTATCATTAACGAGAATCTCTTTTAATGCTTCATAACCATCCTTATTCGGCATAGTCAGGTCGATAGTAATGAGATCGGGCTTATGCTCGTTGTAAAGAGCGACGGCTTCGTTGCCGTCATTACCCACGGCGGCAACTTCGAATTCCATTTCTTCTTCGAAGAATTTTTTGAGCTGGAGGCGAACCAGCATCGAATCATCAATTACTACTACTTTCATTTTTGTGCTCCTGTACTAGAAAATTTGTTATGAATCGCAGAAAGTATTTTTTCGTCGATTTCAGAGTAGTTGATTGCTTTTTGATTTCTGGTGTCTGGTGAACTAGAGATTGACGGTAGTTGAACTGAGAAACTGTTGGCATATTGATTTCTGTAGAGGCTTCTGCTCATGACAGTATCAGAAGGAATAAGGCAGGGAAATTGAATTTCTCTTTTATTGATGCTGATTTCTGTATATTTTTTAGCCATGTGAATCTACCTTTTTATCTATTTAGTTCTGAGTTACAGTCCACTTAGAAGATCATCGAGATCATCTCCAAGGAAATCTGAGCCGCTGGAACCTGAATTATCTGAAGATTCGAAAACTTTATAGGGGTTGATTGCGAGGAATACGTGAATGGATTCTCCATTATGGTAGGTAAGTGCGCCATTCAGACCATCTGACTTGCAAAAGTACGGTGTGTCTTCTTTAGTCCATATCATTGGTGTACTAAGGTCAAGAGATTGATATTTTTCAAGAACGTTTTCTTGCTGGGTAAAAGCACCACTGACTGTATTTAGAAGTTCACCAAGTGAAGCTTTGACGAGCTCTTTGGCCTCTTCTGGAGTTGAGACAAGTTGCATAACCTCACTAAGAAGGTCTTCAACAGTACTTTCAGAAAGTCCTATAACCATTTGTCCTTGACAAGTTTGGTTGGCCAGCGAAATCATTCCTAGATATCCATCAGTAAAATCAGGTCTGGAGCCATTTGTGAAAGTGCTGTCCGGGGTGGATTTTCTTTGAAACATCAGCTCAATATTCTCAGAAAGAGAGTCGAGCATTGTCGCCAGAATATTATTCTCCATTCTTTTGTTCCCATTGACAGTTAATAATCAGTTCAATGAACAAAATCTCATATTTCATGACAAAGGCATGGAACCTTTAGTTGTTCAAGGAGAAAAGCAATAGAGTTTTGGATTGTGTGTAAAAATAATAATCTAAATTGGCTTTATTAGTGAGAAAAAAGAAAGAATAGACTTTTGTGACTGGAGAGTACAATGGTGGCGGGAATCGCAACAATCTGTAGTGTTATTGATCATCAATAGTAGTTTGAAGCGAATATTAGGGAGAGGTGAAGTGTTTTTAGCTTATTTGGAAAGACTTTTAAATAAGTTTGGAGAGATGAAGATTCATGCTTTACCTTCGTGTTGAATGAAGGTAAAGCATATATAAGAAGTTTTAGGGGAGGCTGCTGGCAATGGCGCGTGACATTTTCCCTGAAAGGGATGTGCTGGCTTCTTCGTAAGTTAAGCCAAGCTTTTTAGCTGTCGCAATAAAACGGTTTTCATGGTAGAAAAAATCTTCTTTTTGTTCAAATTCCGTAGATTCTGAATATTTGGTAGAGGAAGTACCGGCTTCATTGGAACCTTCTCCAGTCTTTGTTCTGGCTGCTTGAGATGTCGTTTGGTTTGAGCTGCTTGAACGCTTAGTGTTTATACCACCTTTAATTCTTTCTCCAATACTGAGATCGACGACCATATCTACTGTTATTATTTTATTTCGGTTATCGATTGCTTTACCTGCAGCTCCACCCAGTAGTGCGCCCAGTCCTCCACCGACGATTTGTTCAGTTGTGCCTCCAGCACCCACTTGGTTACCAATGACAGCACCGGCTACAGCACCCAGAAGGGCACCAAAAATGGAGTGACCATAGCCTTCTTTGGCTTTCAGGCCGACATAACGCAGATCTGCGATTAGAACATAATTGGCTTCATCTATGTTTTGAGTGATGGTGTAGTTGGAGTTTTTGATCTCGTCAAAAACTTTGTCTCGAATATCAAGGTCTTCACCTGAGCTGTTGCGGTAGCGGACATAGATCTTCATATCCTTTGGGCTAGCGGGGCGAAGTTTTGCTCGAGGCTTTAGCTGTTTGATACTACTTTTGAGAACAGCTGCATCTGGATCCATCATTGTTGTACACGATTGCGAAAAAAGTGAAAGTAGCAATACTAAACAAAGCCCGATTTTGGAAATAGACATGTTCACTCCTTGAATAAATTTAAATTGTCTTTTTTTTAATAAGCGTTGTTATTCATATTAATCCAGAGTTAGACGGGCTTCTCATAGCAGAAATCAACAAAAAAGGTGTCTTTTGATATTTACTGAAGAAATAGTTTTGTCTTGTCTAGAGAAAAAAGGCTTCAGTTCACTGTGTCTAGTACGCTCAGTGAAAGGTTGCCGTTGGTACGAAGGAAAGAATGAGGGGCAGTTTTATGAGATAGAGGTTTACTCTCCAGAGTTTTTGGCGGACCCAGATTTACAAAAGTATCTTGAGTCTCTCAAGTTTATGGTAGATGATCTGAATTTTTTGAGAAGACCAACGCATATATATGAAAAGCGAAATTACACCTTTGTCTTCAGAAAGGGTAAAGGCTTTGAACCTTTAACAGATTATTTTTTGAGGCACGGGGCTATATCTGGAGAACGCGGGGAGGCTATTCTTCAAAGCTTTGAAAAGATTCTAGAGTATTTGACAAACAATCCTATGGGGAACTTTTCACCATTAGCAGTTCTTTTTCGAGTTAGTGAATCAGATCAAGTTTACCTGGACTCTTTTCGATGTGGTCCTTGGATTAAAAATTACCCTGAAATTAACGTTATCTATCGCTATCTAAACATCGAACTTGATTGGGAAGGTCAATTACACTTCTTTAAAAATAAATTGAGTCTGAAATTGTTTTTAGGGAGTGTGGATTCATATGAAATTGCTAAGGATTTTAAGAATCTGGCAGTTAGGCAGTATTTAGCGGCGATACTTGCAGATGAAGTGGGCTTTAAAGGGAGTATAAGCGATTTTGAAAGGGGACAAGCTGCAAAGTCTCATTTTAAGTTTTGGGGGATGGTGGCAGGAGCTTTAATGTTGTTTTTTCTTCTTAATTTCTTCTTAAGATGTGTACAGCCTGAAAAAAACTGGCAAGGGCTGACGGGAAATGAATCAACTGTTGATCAGCTTATTTTTGATGAAGTAAATGAAAGAGCAGTTCATCAAGTTAATCAGGAAAATTTTGCAGCTCATCAGTATGAGTTTGAGGAGGGCTTTAAGAAAGTATCTCTCCAGTTGGCTCTTGGTCAGTTTAATGAAGTGATTTTATCAATTTCTTATCTTAAAAGCCTCAGTCTTTCGGAGTCAAACAGGGAGAAGTTAAATGATTTACAGGTGAAGTTGCCTGAATTGATTAAAAAAGGTCATGCTGAAATTATCAATTTAGTTGAAGCTCTGGTACAAGAAAAGAATTATGACGCAGCTTTTGAGCTGGTTAGTCGGCATCAAGTTAATTATCCTGAATCTTTTGAGAGGAAGCAGCTTCTTGCACTTTTAGTGAGGATTGAGAGTGAAAGGAAGTTGGTAGAATCGGATAGCAATATTTCTAAAAAAGCCGATTGGATTCTTCATGACCGCAATTTGATTGAAAAGAGCACTGATATTTTAAATTCACCATTGTCGAGGCCGTTGAGAGAGTTGGCTCTGAGAAAGCGTCAATTGAGTTTAGTCAGGGAGGAGCTAAAAACATCGGCAGCTAAGTACCTTGTTGATTGTTGGCAAGAACAGTTAAGTGCAAAAAAGGAACTTCTGTCAAAGCTGATTAATAGCTCAGAGCCTATACAAAGTCGCCTGTTTGGGAAGTTACAAAGTCTGAAAGCTTATGATAAGCTCGAGTTTATTGGTGTTAGTGAAAAAGGCTTTGATTACAGTGATGTTACGGGTGGGGCTACACTTGAATTTAGCAAACTTGCTCCCAATGTGATGTTAAAGCTTTTTAGAGAGTTGGTTTCTCATGAGAGTGACGATTTTCATTACCAGTTATTTTTGTATTGTTTGAAGAATAAGCTTCACAGTGAAGCTGAATCGGAGTTGAAGAAAATAGCTGCGATTGAGATCTTAGCAGCTGCCGATCGGTTCAAAGATATGGAAGATGCTCAGCAGGATTTGTGGAAGCCGTTAGGGAATTAAACTTAGGAGTCTGAATATTGGGTAAGCCAAGAATAGTTGTGCTTGAGGGAGATTCCCTGGGGAAGGTCTTTCAGCTTAAAGAAGGTGTGCAGTCTATAGGTCGGGGAGAAGACCAGGCTGATATAGTTATTGCAGATAAATCGATTTCTAAAGTTCACGCGACGCTCGAAGTTAGAGATGACGTTCTGTATGTTATCGACAAAGGCAGCACTAATGGGATTTTTTATAACCGAGAAAAAGTTCGCCAGGCAAATATTTTAGATCAACAGTTCTTTGGAATAGGCGATATCTATTTTCGCTTTGAAGCTGGAGAAGAATTAAGTTCTGTTATTCATGACTTTCAGATGAGAGTAGTGACTATAATGGACGAGTTACGGAGGAAGATTATCGGTCAGGAACAAGTCCTTCGACAACTTGTTGCCAGTATTTTTGCAGGCGGGCACAGTCTGATGGTGGGGGTGCCTGGCTTGGCTAAGACAGTAACAGTTAATTCACTTTCACAAGTGTTGGACTTAGAGTTTAAAAGAGTGCAGTTTACGCCGGATTTGATGCCTTCTGATATTACCGGTACAAATATTATTTCAGAAAACGAAGATGGTAAAAATGGCTTTAAATTTGTGAGAGGACCAATTTTTACGCAGCTGTTACTGGCGGATGAGATCATTAGAACCCCCCCAAAAACTCAGGCTGCTCTTTTAGAAGCCATGCAGGAAAAGCAGGTCACTGTAGGTGATCGAAGTATTCCTTTGCCACGACCATTTGTGGTCATTGCGACTCAGAACCCGATTGAACAAGAAGGAACTTATGTCTTACCGGAGGCGCAGTTGGATCGCTTTATGTTTAATATACAGGTGGATTATCCTCAATGCGTGAAGAAGAGGAGATTCTCCGCCGTACAACAATGAAGCAGGAAATACCGCTTAAAAAGATTATCAAGGCAGAGGAAATTGTCCTTTTCCAAAATGCGATTCAGCAAATTGAAGTATCTTCTTATGTTATTTCTTTTGCAGCCAAACTCGTGCGCTCCACTCGTTTAGAGGGAGAGGATAGAATTCCGGAAATTGCCGATCAGCTTGAGTGGGGCGCAGGACCGCGCGCAGGTCAGTATCTCATTTGGGGCGCAAAGGCCTATGCTGCCATGGAAGGGCGCTTACACGTGACATGTGATGATATCCGCAAGTGTGCTTTACCAGTTCTAAGACATAGGATTTCTCCGAACTTTCAAGCACAGGCGAAAGGTGTTAAACCGGATGACATAGTGAAGCAGATTATGCGAATTGTAAAGGAACCGGAAATTCCTAAATTCTTATGAATAAAAAAATAGTTTTTTTGGCGGCTTGCTTACAGCTTTCCCCAGTCTTTTCCGAAGAGTCTTCTGTTTTGCAGGATAGTGCTTTAGCTCAATTTGACTTTTCGTTTTTACCAGAAAATGTGGCTGAGTTTGATGGCGAGAGGCTAAGTTCCGCAGCATTAATCTCGCTTTTAGAGTATAAATTGTCTAAGTTGCCTTCGAGCTTTTTGTCAGCAGATCAGCTAAAGCAAATAACTCTTAGTTTCATTGAACAGTACTATGAACGCAAGGTCAATCTTAAATTGGCTTATGAAGCCGGAATACAGAAAAATGAAGGCGTTGCTGAGTTAGAATTGCAGCTTTTACAGAAGCAACTGGGTAAAGATGCTCTACTTAAGCAATTTGAGTTTACTGGCAAAAAGCACTATGAGATGGTTTCGTTTTTTGCAGAAGAGAAAGTCCTTCAGAAGTATTTTAAAGATCAAGTTTATGCGAATTGTAAAGTAAATGAAGCTGAGGCCATTGAGTTTTACTTTGATAATCAAAAGTTGTTCTTTAAAGAAGAGAGTATTAAAATTGCTCAGATTTATTCTGGTTTTATTCAGGGAAACGATAAAGAAGCTGCCTTAAAAAAGATAAATGCTGGAATGTCTCGATTGACCAGTGGTGAAGATTTTGGAGAGGTTGCCAATGATTTTTCTTTTGGAGAAAAATCCAAAGAGAAGGGGATTATTGATCAATACTTTACTGAAGCTAGTTTACGGCCGGCTTTAAAGGAATGCTTTGATTTAGAAGTGGGGAGTGTTTCCGGTATCTTGGAATCGACGAATGGTTATCACATAGTAAAGGTAATTGAAAGACAGCCCGCAGGACAGCAGGAGTTTGGTGATGTGAAGAGTCAACTTATGCAAAACCTCTCTTTAGAGAAAGCTAAAAAAGAACTTCATCGTCGAATAGTTCAGCGTATGAAAAAAGGCGGCTTTAAGCTTTATATACAGCCATAAAAAAGGCCGCACTTAAAAAGCGCGGCCTTTAAAAGATTATCTACAGAAGATGATTACTTCTTAGACTCTTCGTATTCCTTGATCAGCTGATCTGATAGTGATTTAGGAACAGTAGTGTATTTGCTGAATTCCATTGTGAATTCTGCTTTACCCTGCGTCATTGAACGAAGTTCACCAACGTATCCGAACATTTCAGATAGTGGAACGTCTGCAACAATTGTAGTTTGAGCAACATCTTCAGTTGTACCAACGATGATACCACGACGAGAGTTAAGGTTACCCATAACTGTACCCTGGAATTCAGTTGGAGTTTGAATCTCAACTTTCATGATTGGCTCAAGGATACTTGGCTTAGCCTGAGCATAAGCTTCGCGGAAAGCACCACGAGCGGCTTGTTGGAATGCCATGTCAGATGAGTCAACTGCGTGGTAAGAACCGTCTTCAAGGAGGATCTTAATACCAACAACTGGGAAGCCGATTAGACGACCTTCTTTCATACAGCCAGCGAAACCTTTTTCACAAGCAGGGATGTATTCCTTAGGAATGTTACCACCAGAGATAACACTTTCGAATTCGAAGCCTTCCTCGATTGGAATCATCTTACCCATAACTTTACCGAACTGACCAGAACCACCAGTCTGTTTCTTGTGAGTGTAGTTGAAAGCTGCTTCTTGAGCAACAGACTCACGGTAAGCTACCTGTGGCTGACCAACTTCTAGGTCAACTTTGTATTCACGACGCATACGCTCGATGTAAATTTCAAGGTGAAGCTCACCCATACCAGAGATAACAGTTTCACCAGATTCTTCGTCAAGACGAACGCGGAATGTTGGGTCTTCTTTCTGGAAACGGTTAAGAGCTTTGGAAAGGTTAGCAGAAGCTTTTCTGTCAACAAGTTCAATCTTCATGTCGATAACCGCATTTGGTACGAACATTGAAGTCATGTTGAGGCTATGCTTACCATCTGTAAATGTAGTACCAGAAGCACAGTCAATACCGAAAACAGCAACGATGTCACCAGCTTTTGCTTCTGTGATATCTTCAGAGTCACTTGAGTGAACACGCATTAGACGACCGACATTGTGTTTCTTACCATTGCTCATGTTGAACATAGTAGTACCTTTAGCAAGTGTACCCTGATAAACACGCATGTATGAAAGCTGACCGTAAGCACCGTCTTCTAGTTTGAAGATGTAACCAACGAAAGGTTTGCTTGCGTCAGATTCAAGAACAACTTCAGCTTCATCGTTGTCAAGGTCGAAAGCTTTGTTTTCAACATCGTAAGGAGAAGGCAGGTAGTAGTTAACTGCGTCAAGAAGCTTCTGTACACCAACGTTTTTGTAAGCAGAACCCATGAAAACAGGAACAAGCTCAAGAGAGATAGTCGCTTCACGAGTCACTTTACGGATTAGATCTTCTGGAATTTCTTCTTCCATAATTGCCAGTTCAGCAATCTCGTCACTGAAGTCAGAAAGTGCGTCGATTAGCTCTTCACGCTTTTCTGCAGCTTTATCAGCTTCTTCAGCAGGAATTTCAACTTCAGCGATGTTTTCGCCGTTGTCACCAGAGAAAGTGTAACCTTTCATAGAAACTAGGTCAACAACACCTTGAAGAGTACCTTCAGCACCGATTGGTACCTGGTACATAACTGCGTTAAGACCAAGCTTGTCTCTTAGCTGACCAGCAACGATAAATGGATTTGAACCTGTGTTGTCAAGTTTGTTGATGAAAGCAACACGTGGAACGCCGTAACGCTTCATCTGACGGTCAACAGTTATAGACTGTGACTGAACACCAGAAGTACCGCAAAGAACAAGGATAGCACCGTCAAGAACTCGTAGAGATCTTTCTACTTCGATTGTGAAGTCAACGTGTCCAGGAGTATCGATGATGTTGATTTCAGTAGGTAGGTTATCAGATGTTTCCCATTCACAGAAAGTACATGCAGATGTAATCGTTATACCTTTCTCTTTCTCAAGCTCCATGTGGTCCATGGTAGCACCAACGCCGTCTTTACCGCGTACTTCATGAATAGCGTGAATTCTACCGGTGTAAAATAGAATACGCTCAGTTAAGGTCGTTTTGCCTGAGTCAATATGGGCAGAGATACCAATATTTCTCAAGTTATCTAGAGGTCTAGCCATGAGTGCTGATTCCTTAGCTATCGTTAATATATTGTAATTAAAAGTCTTTAAATAAAAATTCAGCGTCAAATGTACCCCAAAATCACTCTCTTGCAAGAAGCTAAAAATATTTTATTTTGGATCCATTTATATGCCTGAGAATTAACACTTAAATTATTGACGCTGAACGGAAGTCCCTTTATGATTCATTAATCAAATTTTAATAAGGTCCAATTACATGCTAGTCGTTATTTCCCCAGCGAAAACACTTGATTATAAAACAGCTATGCCAAATCATGTGCCGACAGATTATGAGTTTGAACAAGAATCCCAGCAACTCATTAACAATTTGAAAGAGAAATCTCCTGAAGATATCAAAAAACTTATGAAGCTTTCGGATAATTTGGCTGAGTTAAATCATGAAAGATACGCCGATTGGCAATTGCCGTTCAGTGAAGATAAATCACGTGCCAGTGTCTTCGCTTTTAAAGGAGATGTTTACCAGGGCTTAGATGCTTACTCTCTTTCAGAAGAAGACATAAAGTTTGCTCAGGATCACTTAAGGATACTTTCAGGTTTGTATGGTGTCCTTAAGCCGCTTGATAAAATGCTGCCTTATAGATTGGAGATGGGGACTCGCTTGGAAAATAGCGCCGGGAAAGACCTTTACAGCTTTTGGGGAACAAAGATTTCAGAAAAGCTGAAAGAGCATATGCCTGCTTCTGAAGATCGCTTCTTGGTTAACCTTGCTTCAAATGAATACTTCAAAGCAGTTAAAAAAGATGTTGTGGATTTTGAGATAATAACTCCACAATTTTTCGATGAGAAAAACGGTAAATTCAAGATCATCAGTTTCTACGCCAAGAAAGCGAGGGGATTGATGAGCCAATGGATCATAAAAAGTAAGATTACTAGGAAAGAAGATCTTACAAAGTTTGATTTGGAAGGGTATTATTATGATGAGGAGCGATCATCAGAGAAAGAACCTGTGTTCTTAAGAAAAGAAATAGTAAAATAAGTGACCTGCAATGGATAAAATTATTGCTCTCATAGATTTCTCAGATGTAACTCGTGCTGTTATTGATTTTGCGGCGAAACAGGCTAAAGCTTTTGATGCAGAATTGATTCTGATTCATTCAGAACCGGAAGCTTACGAAAAGCTTTATAAAAAAATAGACGACGAAGAAAGGAATCGCCGTGCAAAAATGTTAAAGTTTGAGCATAGCGACCTAAATGGTAAGTCTGCAGAACTTCGCGATCTTGGAATTAATAGTTACGCACTTTTAATCGAAGGGCCTCAAGTCGATACGATTTTGAAGGAAGTCGAAAAGCAAAATCCAGATATGGTGGTTTTAGGAAATCATCATCACAGTTTCTTCGATAGCTTTTTTAATGGCAGCGTTGGTGAAGAGTTAGTAGATAAATTGACTTGCCCAACAGTCCTTATTTCCTAGGTTTATTCAGGCTTAGCCAAGAGTTCGTTGGTTAAGCCTTTAAATTTATTTTTTCGCTTGAACCTGGAAAAGTCTTTTATTTCCATTTCCTTCCTTACGGAGAAGGTCCGACAGCTTTTTCACAAGCTCTTTGTATTCCATAAGACCAGCCCGGTTCACTTTCTCTTTGGGATCTTTTTGATAATCATAAAGGTCACGGCCTTCAACTTTGCCGCTTTTACCAATCCATTCTATATAACGGTACCTTGCAGTTCTAAATGAATAACCGAGTGCTCCTTTACTTTTGAATGCGGTAATTATTCCTTCACGAACCTTATCAGTTTTTCCTTCAATTATTGGGTAGAGGCTTTTGCCTTGAATATCTTCAGGTATATTTATGCCAGCAGCTTCACAAAGAGTAGGGAATATATCTATAAGTCCTGCAGTAGATTGGACTTTAATCCCTGAACTTTTACCTGGGACTTTGATTATAAGTGGTACGATTGCCGCTTGTTCCAGATTTGTGTGTTTACCCCACATAGCATGGTCTCCAAGGTGAAAGCCGTGATCGCCCCAGAAAACGATAATGGTGCTTTGCTCCAGTTTAAGTTTCTTGAGTTGATTTATGAGTAAACCAACTTGAGCGTCAATATATGAAACACAGGCAAAGTATCCATGAAGAGCTTCTCTTTGGAAATCTCCAGAAAAGACTTTTGGGACTTCTTCGTAGCTACGCATTTCATTGCTATTGTGCCAATTGTACTTTGTTGCGTTAGCAGCTATTTTCTGAAAGTCATCGATCTTAAAAGCTTCTCTTTTGTACATGTCCCAATACTTCTTCGGAGATATAAATGGCAAGTGCGGTTTTTTGAAACCAACAGCTATTAACTTGGCATTAAATTAGATTTACTTTTGATATACTTATTGTATCTTAAAAAGAAACGGAAAAACATGTCTA
>JAKVBD010000003.1 GCA_022446985.1 Lentisphaerales bacterium | reverse complement strand
GCTAATATAAATAAGAATATGGCCATGGAGCTGGAAGCAGAAAGCTTACGAGTCTTAGCGCCAATTCCCGGTCGTCCTTTTGTCGGTATAGAAGTTCCCAATGATCATCCAGAAAAAGTAGCTTTAAGAGAATTGCTTGAGAGTGGTCACTGGCGTGAAGATGGTCATTCTATTCCACTGGCATTAGGTAAAAATACCTCTGGAGATATTCGTGTTCTGGATTTAGCTAAAGCTCCACACTTACTCATAGCTGGTGCGACTGGCGCTGGTAAGTCGGTTTGTATAAATACCATCGTTATGTCGATGGTATTCCGCTTGAGTCCTGAAGAATTACAATTGATATTAGTTGATCCGAAAGTTGTCGAATTAACGGCTTATCAGGATTTACCGCACCTCATCGCTCCGGTAATCACTGACACCAAAAAAGTACCATCCATGTTGAAATGGGTTGTAGCAGAGATGAAGCGTCGCTATAAAATTTTAGCTTCAGTTGGAGCCAGAAATATAGCTGCTTTTAATAGCCGCCCTGTATCTCCTGTGAAAGAGTTGGATGAAGACGGTGAAGAAATTCCTGCTAAGTTTCCTTTTATGGTTGTTATCATTGATGAATTGGCAGATATCATGATGACTGCGGGGGCAGATGTCGAAACGGCTCTGGCGCAGATTGCTCAGTTATCTCGTGCTGTTGGTATTCACACAATCATCGCGACTCAAAGACCAAGTGTGAATGTCATTACCGGTATTATTAAAGCGAACTATCCAACAAGAATAGCCTTCCAGGTTTCTTCACAAGTAGACTCAAGGACGATTATCGACGGCAAAGGAGCTGAACAGCTTTTAGGTCGAGGAGATATGCTTTACTCACCTCCAGGTGCTTCTGTGATCGAGAGATTACAGGGTGCTATGGTAGAAGATGCAGAAATTGATGATTGTGTCAGGTTCCTTGCTGATCAGATGGATACCTGTTTTGAGCCTTCATTGGAAAAGATTATTACCGGTAATTTCGATGATGAAGGTCCATCACTTCCAGGATTAAACAGTTCTGCAAGTTCCGAAGATGAGGCTTTATTAAAAGAAGCTATGGAAATTATTGCCAGAGATCGCAAGGCATCGACCTCTTACATTCAGCGTCGTTTGAGAATAGGTTATAACAGGGCTGCAACACTCATTGAGCAGCTTGAAGAAATGGGCGTTATAGGGCCACAGGTTGGTTCGGCGCCTCGTGAAATTTTTATTGACTAGCTTCTTTAATCTCGCGTTCTTTAAGAATCTTTTCTTTATTAACGGCATGAACTGATATGTCATCATCACTGGCATTCGAATTGACTTTATCTGCACCTGTTGACCAGATGGCGAAAGAGCCTTGCCCTTTCATGTAGAGGTATTTTTCACCCCAAGGGTCAATAAGGAAAGTTGGCTCAGCATTTGGAGCTGCATAGTTTGGATTAGAAGTGATCATGTTGTATTGGTTGTAGTCGACAAACATCTCGCGTGACTCTTTAATATCTTTTGAAGGCTGGACTTTAGAAAGCTGCTCTGCGAAGTTTATGTAGTAGCCTTTTTGCTGTCTTGGGTAATCACCAAATTCAGTTTTGTACTGTTCAATAGCTGACTTCAATGCCTTTAAATCAATCATGACTTTATATGTTTGGCGGTCATTCTCCATACGAGTGCCTTGCTTTAGAATAACTAAAACAGCAAGACCAATGGCAATGCCTACACCAATTGTAACTGGCCAGTTTGCTTTTTTTTCGCTCATAAAATTTTCTGTTTCTTTAATATTTTTTCAGTTGCTGTTGAGATGTGAGGCAGATCGTCTAGAGAAAAATAAGAAGTTTCCCGGTTGACTAACTCAGGAAGAATTTGGAAGACCTGTGCATCATCTTGCTGGACGGCGTAATTGTAGATTCTGTATTTAGTAATTCCAGTCTTGAGTGGTGTAACCTCCGGTATTTTTATATCAGCACTCGGGTACTGTTTAAATTTATCTGGAGGTTTTAGAGCCCCGGTAGGGACTTCCCATTGATCTGTCAGCCACTCTTTGTCTATTTTTTTGTAGAGCAAGAGTTCATTTTTTTTGATAAAGTTAATAAATATTACGAGGTGTAAGTCTTCCAGTTTTGTCGCCTTTTTAGTCCTTACGGGTAACTCTTCTTGAGTGCCATTTTTAAAAGCTTTGCAGTTCCCATTTAAAGGGCAGGTGATACAAAGAGGAGATTTGACTCGGCATATAACTCTACCAAGATCCATGAGTGCTTCGTTTACCTTTCTGGGGCCTAAGTCTTCGACAAGTTTGTAGAAATCACTTTGCAAAAGGAGTTCGCGAATTTCTTTGTCGAGACCTTTTTCATAAGGTGTAAATTTTTCAAAATAACGGCTGAGAACTCTTTTAAGGTTACCATCTACAGCGAGTGCAGGAAGGTCATGGCCAATGGACCTTAAGGCACTGGCAGTATAAGGACCAATACCATTTATTTCCTGAAGTTTTTCCTCATCTTTAGGATATTCCTGGTTAACTAGCTGTTGTGCAGCTTTAAGCAAATTGGCTGCTCTACGGTAGTATCCCAGCCCTTTCCATGCCGTTCGCATGCTGTCTTCATCGGCATTCGCCAGAGAGTAAAGATTTGGAAAGGCCTCTAAAAATTCGCTGTACTTAGGTAAATCTGTGCCAACTGTCGTTTGTTGCAACATAATTTCAGAAACAAGCGTCGTGTAAAGAGTCCTGTTCTGTCGCCATGGAAGAGTAGAGTATTCTTCCAGTGACCACTCTACCAGTTGCTTGAAGTCATTTTGCATGAGATGTCGGATCGAAATAAATGAATTCTATGGTGTAGCCATTTGGATCAGTGAAGTAAACACTGGCACCATCCCAGCGCTCATAAGCTTTTTTGGTGATTTCAATATTCTTTTCTTCTAGAAGACCCTGGAACTCAAAAACATCTTCAATAGAAGGCGCTGCAAATCCAAAATGGGTAAAGGCTTTACCTTTTCTTGTCGGGCGCATTTCAGTATCAAATTTATCAGAACCACCAGGGTATTGAAGAAGTGCAAAAACTGAAGAGTCGCCAACAGAGAAAAAACAGTCATGTTCTCTTTTTTCGCTGATTTTAAGGCCAAGTATTTCTGTGTAGAATTTAATTGAATCGTCCAGATCTGCCACAGAAAGGCCGAAATGGTTTATGCCGCTAACTGTAAATGCCATGAGTTTTTTAGGGCAATATAGACAGAGTCTTAAAAGCTGAAAGGTCGAAGCCAGATTAAATGAGTGCTTTACGGCCAGCCACTCGACTCAACTCCAGGATTTCTTCATGGTATTCGATTTTTGAAAGCCATATGGCAGGCCAAGCTTCTGTACCATTGTAAGCTCCACCAAGTGCGCCAGTAATTGCCGCTAATGTATCCGAAGGTCCATTGCTAAAAGCAGCTCTTTTAACGACAGCTTCAGGGTTATCCGGATTGATGAGGAAGCAGTAAAGACCAACAGCCAAGGCTTCTTCGGCATCCCAGCCTTCGCCGAGTAATTCACAAGGATCATAGTGTTCTTTGTCCGATTCAAGTAAAGACTCGATATAGTGAATTTTTCCAAGGCATTTATTAAAGCCTATTTCCAGATACTCGTCGGCAGAAAGAAAGCCTGGTAAGCCCCATAGTTTATCACCAAGGTTTTCAGACCAATAAGATGACATGTCGATTGCCGCGCTTTTGAGCATTTTAGGAAGTTCAGAAGGGCGGTATCCACTCAGTAATAGACTTACAGCTTCGTTGAGGAGACAACTTGCGACAATACTTTCACTTGAAGCATGAGTTAGGACTGCAGCCTCTTGTGTTAATTGCCAGCGTTGAATTTTCTGAACTTCTGGAGAACATAGCCAGAAGGCTATGGGGAGATTGCGGACTAGAACTGTACTGGAGTTGATTGAAGTATTTGTAGCACTCATCCAGTGAATACCATTATTGAGCTTTTCTATGGCTCGTAGGTTTTGTTGGCTGGCAGGTCGATTATTTTGCGGATCGAGAAACCAGATGCATAGATGTTTGGCAATTTCATCAATTGGTCTTGGTGATTTGATAGCAGCCCTCATTGAGAGGGCGGTGTAAAGAGCCATTTGAGTATCATCGCCAACAGTAAAGAGAGGAGCGTCAAAGTCGAAGTTTAAAGCTTCGTAGTGTTTGCCATAACGGTCTTCTATTTCGTTAACCGTTACTGTATCAACTGTAGAGCCGAGGGCATCTCCGAAAGCGAGACCATAGAAGGCCGCTAGAATTTTATTAGCAGTTTGTTCCATAGATCTGAACTTAAGCCCGAATTCGAGCCTAAGTCAAATAGATTATTAATTATTCAGACCTATGGCGGAGTAAATTTATTTATTTCTGAATTTTAAAGCTTCGTAGCGACTTTGCACAGCAGCCGCTTTACTGAAGAAGTACATACTATCGCCACCATAAAGTGTTAGCTCTTTTTTATAAATGGGGCCTGCTTTAAAGCCTTTTCCGTAGGATTTCGCCGAGTAAAGTGGTTTATCTGTACCTAGTTGATAAGGTCCTTTGCCTTTCACGCTGTTGTTGAAAATGCCACTCATACGAACTATGCCACTTGATGAAATAGAAAGCAAGTGGAGTTTGAGGCGGTAGTTGCCATTGCTTTCACTGTTCAGTGTATAGTAAGTGTATCTATATCTGTGCTCAGTTGTTGCCGCTTCAGCATCTTTTCTTAAGTCTGCATCTGTTTTCTTGGTGTTAACAGCCACACTTGCAGTACCACCAATAACAGTATTCCTTTTTACGTAAGCCAGGTATGATTTGTGTCTGGAGTAAAGTTTTTTATCGAAGCCCAATTCGTCTCTGGTGGCTTCGTCTAATTCGCTGAAGTTTATAGTGTCAAGGCTGCCGTCTTTTGAGTAAAGTGTCAGTTTATTTGGAGCCCACTCGTAAATTTCGCTGTCTTTGTAAACTTTTTTGCCGTCTTTAGTTCCTATGTCAGCAATACGCGTTTTTTCAAAAATATCTTTCTTTTCTTTAATCGCTTTGAAAAGTTCCTGTTTGGCCTTGTCTATTTTTTCTTGCTTGGCTTTTGCCGCAGCACGTTGCTTAGCTCTTTCAGCGTCTCTTTCAGCATCTTTATTTTGATTACACCCTGCGAAGAATAGTGCAGATGTAAGTAGTAGCGTTGAGAAAAATCTCATTACCCTTGCCCCTTAGTTTTTCCATTTAACATGTTTTATGTTCAAACAGTACAGAAAGTGTCTATTTTTAAAAAATATTCAAATGGGAACTTTGAAAAAGTTGTGGATTATTTGTTGAATGTTAGTTTTAGAAAAAATTGTTTTATCGGAGCCTTGCTGATGAGAATATTTTGTATTGGACGTAACTATGCTGCGCATGCCGCAGAGTTAAAGAATGAAGTTCCTACTGAGCCGGTTGTCTTCATAAAACCTGAATCATGCCTGGTTGAATTAGGTAAAGGGGTCGCTTATCCAAACCATGGCAGCGAACTGCACCATGAGGCTGAAATAGTTGTTGAGATTGGTAAGGACTGCAAAGGTATCTCGGAAGAGGATGCAGTTGAGTATATTTCCAAGCTTGGTCTTGGTCTTGATTTAACTTTACGGGACGTTCAGGAAGAGTTAAAAAGTAAAAAACTTCCGTGGGAAAAAGCCAAGGCTTTTGATGATAGCTCGCCTTTAGGAAAAATGGTTGACTTTGAAAACCAGGATATTGAAAATCTGCACATTGCCTGTGAAGTGAATGGCGAAGTGCGTCAGGATGGCAATTCTGGACAAATGATTTTTTCTATTGAGCAAATAATTAGTTACTTAAGCTCAATTTGGTCTTTGAAGAAAGGCGACTTGATTTATACGGGAACTCCAAGTGGTGTTGGAAAGCTTGAAAAAGGAGACCAGATTAGAGTGTTTAGTGAGCATTTGGGCGAGGCAAGTTGGCGAATTCTCTAAGAATTTCCCTTAAAACTCTATTTCAAGAAAAGATATACATGCTTAATCGTGTATAATACTTGCTTATTTTAGAGAAAGATTCAGCGCGAAAATATCAGGAGTCTGGCGGGTGCCGATTGATATAAGTAAAGAAGAAGTTTACAAGCATATTCAAACAGGAGTTGATCACGCTCTTAAAGAATTTCGTCGCGAATACCTGCCTTCCAGAATTTTAACAGAAATGATTGACTCATGGCCAGAGCCTGAAGTAGAGTTGTTTTTGGCATCTTATCCGGAGACTCCAAGTATCTTACTGGAGCGGATAGCTTATATGAGTAAAGTGCCGGATGTACTTTGTGCTATCGCTTCTCATCCCAGAACATCTGCAAAGATTATGCAAGATCTCGCCTCTCATGATGATGAACCTGTAAGGCAGATGCTGGCAGTAAATAAACAGATATCACCACAAACGGCGGCGTTACTGTCGGAAGATGACTCAGTGATCGTCAAGATGCTGCTTGCCGCCAATCCTTCTTTACCTTCTCGTGTAAGAAACCATCTTTTGACAGACCCTTCTGCATTGGTGAGATCTATTTTTGTGGATGGCAAAAATATAGATTCGGATTCACTAAGCAAGCTTCTTATGGATCCCGATTTTTTAGTGAAAGCTAAAACGGCTATAAAGTCCAAAGTTACAGATGAATTGGTTTTGAAGTGGGCCGATAGTGATGAACTCTTAGTTCAGTTGTTTCTGATGGCAAGAAAAAATTTACCACCGAAAGCTTTAGAGTCTTTAAGTTTCAGCACACACCCAGAAGTCCAGAAGTTGGCTTTAAGGAATAAAGTTCTCGCAGAAGACGAACAGCTCGGATGGGCAACTAGCGATGAAGTATCTCTTAAAATTGAAATTGCAGGTAAAGAAGAGTTGACCGAAAAGGTTCAGCAAATTCTCGCTGAAGATTCAAGTCTTGAAGTGAGAAGATCTTTGGCCGCTAATTCAGTACTTTGTGATTCAGTACGACTCAAGTTGGCTCAAGCAAATCAAGGCCTTAGTGACATTTTGCTGGAGCAGTCTTTAAATGCAGATGCGTTAACAGCCTTATGCTTGAGCAGTAATGAAGAAACGTCATATAAATTGGCTTTGGAAGCAGACTTAAATGATCAACAGGTTGCCATATTGGCAAATAAAGGCGATGTAGAGCTGATCTACATACTGGCAAGAAGGAAGTTACAAACAACAGGTTTGCAAAGAGAACGAGTTGTCGATTTAGTCAATTCAAGGATTCCGACTCTTATAGCATTTTGTATTCAAAGTGAATGTTTGAAAGTAAATGAGTTGAGTAAGTTTATTGCTCACCCATGCAGTTCTGTGAAATTGGCTCTTCTGGGTAATCCCAATATCAATAGAGCACAAGTTGAAGAGTTAACTCGAAATGAAGATGCTCAAGTTGCACAGGCAGCTGTTGAGAAATTATCAGAACTACCAATTGAAAAAAACGTAAAGGTCGAGGCATCTACTCCCCAAAACCAGGGTAGTGTTGTGCCTACGACACCAGCAAAGCAGGTTGAGGAAGATGTTCCTGTAACCAAGAAAATTTTAAAGAAAATTATTAAAAAAGTAAAAGGAGATGACTGATGGCTAAGGCAAAGCAGCCGTTGTCATTTATTGACATAGTAACAAGAGCAGATGCGGATGTGATCCGAGAGGCTCTTGAAGCAAGAGTGAAGATTGATGATCTTCTAGTTATTCGCGAAGAAGCTTATAAAAAGATCTATGAGATTGAGACAGAGATTGATGATATCTGTGGTGATGAAGGGCTTTTTGATTTTGATGAGCCTCCTTATCCAGTAGCCGGTTTGGTCAAGAAAGCCGCTAAGCCAAAACCTAAGCCGAAACCAAAAGTCGAAGAGTCCAAGACTGAAGAAGTTGCATTAGAGGAGACGACTCCGGAAGAGCCAGAGAGTGAATCAGAAGCCAATAGCGAATCAGACGAAAAATAGGTTTAATGCTATTTTCTAGATGATTATAGACACGGAAAGACGGATCCACCGGCTTTTGCTGCAGCGTGAACGAGAGTTTACAGCTGTTTGGCGAGCAGAGTGTGAGATCAATAAGATTCTTGGAGCGGATTACCCGTTTCTGGAACCTCCTGTGCTGCCTTCATCACGTAAAACATCAAAAAAGAAAAAGTCTGCCAGAGCAACCAAGGTTGCTAAGTTAAATACACTTATTCGACCTCTTAGAAATGAGGAGAATGCCTACCGCGTAACTTATCGCTGTCAGGGGGGGACCTACTCCGGTTTCCAGAATGATACAGCCTTCCTACGACAAATAATTCCTCTTAGAACAGATAGCTTTGCCATAGAGTCTGTTGAGGCAGTTATATTGACGGATATGGAGAATTACACTCAATCAGAAGAATTGTGGGATAGTTCTATCCCATTTACTCAATAGGAAAAGTGAAAGTATTACTGACAGCATTTGGTGCTTTCCCTGGTGTCCCAATAAATCCTTCGCAAGTTCTTTTAGAAGGCTTTGCAAAACCGGATGCTTTGAATTTTCAACTCCATAAAGTTCTCTTACCAGTCGATTATAGCTATTGCGTTCAATGGCTTTCCACTTTGACTGAAGAGTATGACTTAGTTATTCATATGGGGGTTGCAAATAATGCCTCTCAAAATCAGGTCGAATTACAGGCGAAAAACTACCGAGGGCTCACTCCAGACACCAAGGGCTTTTTTTGTGAAGGAAAAATTTCTCTAGAGAAGCCGGAAGTCTTAATGACTGATTTATCTTTTGATTTTTTAGAAGGAGAAAGCTATAAGCAAATTGTTAAATCAAGAGATGCAGGTGATTACCTTTGTAATTTCCTATATTTTAAGTCATTAGAAAAAGGCTCTTTTCGTAGAGTCCTTTTTTATCATTTGGCTCCGGATAGTATTATTTCAGCCGATCTTCAACAAAAATTATTAGCTTGGTTGCTCGAGCAAATTTTCATAGAAAACTATCGTTAGGTATTATTCTTGCGGCTTTGTCTTAAGTGATATTATTTCATTGAAGGGAACCTATGCAAAGGGTAGTGATAATATACATAAAAGTGAAGTGTCTTACGACATGCGCTACTTTTCAAATTGAGGGCGAAAAATGCCTTCAATAGTAAAAAATCTTACCGTAATTATATCGGCTCTGGTTCTTTTTGTAACCGTTTTGATCATTTATCTATCTTATCAAAAAAGTTTAGATTCCTTAAATTCTTTAGAAAAACTAACGCTAAAGAAAGACCTTGGTAATGCTAAAGCAGAGATGGTAAATTCGCTAAATGAATTGAAAGAAAATGCCTTGTTTGTCAGTCGTTTGGCTGCAGCCAGAGAACTGGCTCGCACAAAGGCGGAAGTAGAGACAAAAGACTCTTTAGATGTTTTTTGGTATCAGAAGCTGGATCAACAGTTTTATGAATTTTTACAATCTCACCCAGATTATTTGCAGCTACGTTATGTCTCAGCCAAGACTGCTATGGAGAAAGTCAAAGTTAAGAGATTTGGTCCTTTAATTTTGGGAGACAATATTTTGGCTCAGACACTTAAGGTCTGTAAGGATGAGGCTGACGGTCAGAGTAAACTTTTAGTTAAGGCAGAAGAAGGCTTAAAGAAGGCGGAAAGTGCTAATCTTTGTAAAAGTAAATATCTGGCCAATATGTCTCATGAAATCCGTACTCCGCTCAAAGCTGTGATTGGTTATACAGACTTGCTTCTCTATGAAGATTTGACAGTGGAGCAAAAGACCATGGTGGAGTCGATCCAAAACAGTTCTCAGACCTTGATGGCTTTAATCAATGATATTTTAGATTTATCAAAGATTGAGGCGGGCGAAATAGAGCTTGAAGAGATTCCCTTTAATCTTGAAGATCTTGTTTTTATGGTTAACGCACAGTTTCAGCCGAATATTCAAGGTAAGAAGCTTGATTTGGTAGTTGATATGGATGATCTCAGTTCACAGGCTTTAATTGGCGATCCAACCAGAATTAAACAGGTGCTGATAAATCTTGTTGGAAATGCAGTAAATTTTACTGAAGCCGGTTATGTCATAACTAGAGTTAAAGTTATGTGTGAAACAAATGAGTCGGTTAAACTTACAATCTCAGTCGAAGATACAGGTATAGGTATTCCAGAAGATCAGCTACAAAATATTTTTGAAGCATTTAAGCAGGCCGAAAGCTCAACTACTCGTGAATATGGTGGGACTGGTCTTGGGTTGAGTATCACCGAGAGGTTGGTCAATATGATGAACTCTAAAATTAAGGCAGAGAGTGAATTAGGTAAAGGAACTATATTTTCTTTTAGTTTAGAGTTCAAAAAAGATGTTAGCTTCACTATGAATGATAATAATGTGGGCGACTCTTTTAAAGATTTTAAATTAGTTTATCCAGACCCTTGCCCATATTCCTTGAGAATTATTGAAAAGTACTGCCAAAAACTTGGTAGAGAAGTTTTAGTTCATTCATCGGAAAGTGAAGCTTTAGAGGAAGTATCAAATTTTCTGGGCGCGAAGGTTTTTCTAAATGGTTTAGTTATAAAAGACAGTTTAAATCTTTCAAAGAAACTCTTCACAGAGAATTCGTCTATCCATCAGGTGGCGATTACTTCTGATATGAGCCAAGAAAATATTATGGAAATTAGCATTCAGGAGTACGATGCACACTTAATGAAGCCTGTCAGGCTTACCAGTCTTAAACAAGTATTGGATGCTATTTCATTGACGGTCGAATTAGAAGAGTTGCTTGACGATGATTTGTCCTCTGATAGAATTTTAAGGATGCGTACTTATGAGTTTACAAAAAAGTGCTGTGAATACAGAGAGTTTACTTGTTGAGGATCGTGAGATTAATCAACAGGCAGCAGTTAACCTCATGAAAAAAATGGGTTGTAATACTGCTGTGGCGACTAATGGTCAGGAGGCTTGGTATACGGTCGAAAATAAGCACTTTGATATTTTTTTTTCTGGATTTACAAATGCCAATTATGGGAGGTGTTGAAGCCGCACGTATTATGAGAGAGAGGGAAGTTTAGATTCCTTTTATCGCTCTCATAGTAAATGTTTTTGAATCTGACCGAGAAGAGTTTCGTTTAGCAGGGATGAATGATTTTTTCCTAAGCCTGTTAAGAATTTAACCTTATAGATAGTTATAGGAAAATATACTCATGTGGATATGGGATGATGGTGTTTTAGTGGGAGTGATAGGAGGGAAGGCGATATGAAGAAAAAAAATATTATTGGTTGGGGCTTAGTTACTTTTCAGCTCCTTCTTTGGGGCGGGGCCAGTTATTTGACCCTAGCTTATTTGGCAGGGAATAGACAGAATCAACAGTTTACTCAAAGCTTGTCATCCGGTTTAATGTTTGTTTATTTAGTGATTCCATGTTTGGCTTTTGGCATATTTTATAGAGTGGTGCAAAGGTCGATTAACTCCTTGGAAAATGCTTTGAGTCGTTATGACGAAAAGCCAGAATTATTGACACAACAAAGTGAAGATAGTGCTATTGGGGATTTATCTAAATCAGTAAAAGCCCTGGTACAAGATTTACAGTTCAAAGTAGATAGCTTTCAAGAAGCGAAAGCCGCCGCAGAAATAGCAAGTGATTCTAAAAGTTTATATTTGGCGAATATGTCTCATGAGATTCGAACCCCGCTGAATGCAATTATCGGTTATACTGAGTTATTACTGGATGAGTCGCTTAGTAAAGAGCAGAGAAATATGATGGTAACTGTCCAAAACAGTTCAAGCATTCTTCTTGAGCTGATTAATGCGATCCTGGATTTGTCGAAAATAGAAGCCGGCGAAATGACTTTGGAGTCGGTGCCCTTTGATCTGGTTGATTTATTATATGAAGTGAATGAACAGTCTCGATCTAAATTGAAGGGGAAAGATGTTCAATTGCTAGTGTCTGCTCCAGAGTTGAAAAGTAAAGTTTTAGGTGATCCTACGAGATTTAAGCAGGTTTTGATAAATTTAATCGGCAATGCGGTGAAATTTACTAAGCAAGGCCAGGTGACGACTCGTTTAGAATTAGTCAAAGAAAGCCCTCAGGAAATCACTTTTAAAGTGTCAATAGAAGATACGGGCATTGGTATCGCAGAAGATAAGATTAAAGATATTTTCTCTGCTTTTAAGCAAGCAGAGGGCGATACGACAAGAGAGTTTGGTGGCACTGGATTAGGTTTGAATATCACCCGTGAACTCATTCAATTGATGGGGACTGAAATTCAGGTAGATAGTGAATTAGGTAAGGGAAGTAAGTTTTTCTTTAAATTGGTTTTGTCTAAAGGTGACGAAATTGAGGTTTCAGAAGATGCTGTAGTTGATCCAGTAAGGGCAGTTTATGTTGAAAGCAATCAAGTCGCTTCGGAAGTATTAAATGACTTATGTGATTCACTTCAAATTAAGTTAGAAGTTTGTGAAGATCGTCACAGTACTATTAAGTACTTGCAGGCAAACGAGGGAGTTAATCTTGTTTTTTACAGTGAGAAATTAACCACAGATTATTCATTTATTAAGGAAGTTGAGGACAACCTCGATTGGAGCGATCAAATCAGTTATTATGCTGTTTTGAGTAGCATGAACACTAGGAATAGTACTTGTGTCAAGCAGCAGGGGTACAATGGATATCTCATTAAACCGGTCAGGAAGACGCATATTAGTGAATTAATAACTGAACTTCATGAAGTTAAGAGTGATTTTGAAACGGTGGTTTTGGAGAAAAAGAAGCTGCGGGAGAATATGTCAGAGCCTGCAGATATTCTTTTGGTTGTAGATAATCTCGTAAATCAAAAACTCGCGGGAAAGGTTTTGAAGAAGTTAGGACACAAGGTCACTTTTGCAGATAATGGATTGTCGGCGATAGAGACCGTTAAGACTGGTGATTTTGATTTAATTTTTATGGATATGCAAATGCCGGTTATGGATGGCTTAGAGGCCACACGAGAATTACGCGCATTAGGAGTGGAAACTCCCATTGTTGCACTCACAGCAAACGCATTTTTATCTGATCAAGAAGCATGTCAGGAAGCAGGGATGGATGGTTTTGCGTCTAAACCACTACAACAAGAGATTATAAAAAACTTAATTAAGGAGTTCTCCGGTAAAGAGAGCAGTAGACAGGAGACACATAAACTGTTGTTAGTTGAAGATGATCGTACTTCCGCGGAAATTATGCATTTTATTCTCAAACAGGAGCTGCCAAATTACTCAATAAAGATTGCCGAGAGTGGTGTTGAGGCGTGTTCCTTAATAGGCAGCTTTGAGCCGGATTCAATTATTTTAGATATTGACTTACCAGACTTAAATGGTGTTGATGTACTGAAGTTTATAGATAAACATGAGTGCTATCATAAGATAAAGGTAATTTTAAATTCAGCCTTACCAGAAAATGATCCCAGGTTTTTAGAAGCACAAACATTTTCAATCCATGGAAATTTGGGGAAAACTCAAAATAGAAAAAGAATTATAGAAGTTCTGAAAGGTTTACCTGTCTGAAGATAGTGGAACAGGCTTTGCATAAAGGCATGCTGATGGTGAGAAAACTATATGAAAAATTTATTGTAAAGTGACAGAGGTTGGTATGAGTACCAAAATATTAGTTGTTGATGATGATTATTGTAGTAGTGGAATTTTTAAGGCCTATTTAGATTTTAAAGAAGACTGGGAGATCGTTACTGCAGAATCGCCTAAAAAGGCTTTAGGACTTTTGAGAGAGTCTAAGTTCGATGTTGTTGTTTCTGAACTGAAGATACCGGAAATGAATGGCATGGTATTTTTAAGTGAAGTTTCATCGAAGCATCCAGAGATAATCCGCATTCTTTATTCAGCGTGTAAATTATCAATGGAAGTTCCTTCATACATTCATTTCCAGTATGAGAAAGGAAACTTCAGCATGAAGGAACTTGTTGATCGAGTGGCAGATAAGTTAGTTGAGTGATTGATCAGTGAACTTCATAGGTTTTAGTTTGTGATTTCCAACGTCCATTTATTCTTGAGTAAAGCCGAATTTTTACATACCCTGCATCTTTAGGGATTTTGACAGATTTTCGAGTACCACTGACATAGCCTCTGTAGGCAAAACCTTTTTTAGTTTTAACACTTAAGTATGTTCTTTGGACATTTTGAGCATTTGCCCAACGGACGTTGATTTTGCGATTCTGTTTTATTATAGAGCCACTTACAGGACTGGTAATCTGCGAATAAGAGGCGTTTGTACTAGTGCGGTTTGAGCGAAAACGGTAATCTTTATAAATCCATTTATTTTCTTCAGTATATGACCACGCTCTAACATACACGTATTTTGATCTTATTGTCATATTGACAGATATAGATCCATTGTAGGCAGGACCACCATAGTAATTATGACTACCTCTTGATGTGCCTATGTAAATCCAGTTGTAGTTAATTCTGTGGCCATCATCCAACTTGAAAGTGGTTGTCCCACTCATAATTCTTGTGCCACTTGAAGGCGATGTCAGTTTAGATGCTAATGGTGGCAAAAGAGATTCAAAGGCTGTAAATGAATAGTCATTTTGCAGTGTTGAAGCGTCGGTGTGTGAAATGAGGCGAACGTAGATTACAGATCCATCTGTTGGCAGCCCTTGAACAGAGATAGATAGCTCACTTCCTAAGTGATTGTAATATTCCGAGCCACCAAGAGTTGAGCCTACAAGGAGTTCATAATTATTTATATTTTGCCCTTCATTCCAAGAAAATACTACTTCACTTCCACTTAAGTCTGCCCCATTCGTGGGACTTAACAGGTCAGCAGCTTTATAAGTTGTATCATCATTATCTGCTAAAGCTCTAATTGAATTGTTAATATTCAGGAATCCGCCAGTAATAGTTTTTCCCGTCAACGAGGCAAGTGAGTGTGTGTTAGACAAGAGCAAACTTTTGACTTCAGAGGCAGAAGCATTGGGCTTACTTGATAGTAATAATGCTGCGGCACCGGAAACATGTGGACATGCCATCGATGTTCCTGAAATACTTCTGTAGCCATTATTTATCCATGTTGAGTAAATACTGACCCCAGGAGCTCCTAGATCAACAGAGCTTTTGCCATAATTTGAAAATGACGCAAGATTACCGTATCGATCAACTGCAGCAACAGAAATGATGTTAGATAGGTTGTAGGCGGCAGGGTATTGAGGCGAGGTATCTGAATTTAAGCGAGAATTGCCTGCAGCTGCTATGAATAATATGTCATTGTTTTCTGCATCTGCTATTACGGAATGCATAGCGTTTGAGTAGCCGCCACCTCCCCAGGAGTTACTGGTCATTTCGGCTCCCATATTTGTGGCATATTCAATTGCAGCTATGGCATCAGATAAGTAGCCGCTGCCATTACCACCAAGGAATTTCAAAGGCATGATTTTAACATCCCAGGTGACACCCGTAACTCCTATATTGTTGTTGCCTTCAGCTCCTATAGTTCCTGCACAGTGTGTACCATGGCCATTGTCATCATCAGGATCATTGTCATTGTTGTAGAAATCCCAGCCATATACGTCGTCAATATAACCATTGCCGTCATCGTCAATGCCGTTCGTGGCTTTATCTTTACCATTGGCATCTGTACCGGTTTCACCTTCATTAGTCCAGATGTTATCATTTAAATCCGGGTGAGTGTAGCTGACGCCGGTGTCGATAACACCAACAACGACTTCACTACTTCCTGTTTGTATTTGCCACGCTTCAGGAGCGTCAATATCGACATCATTTGAATTATTCATTCCCCAGAGAGAGGAAAAGTTAGAGTCGTTAGGGATAACAGAGCCAATAGACTTTAAATAGTTGGGTTCAACAAAATGGTAAGCCGGATTGCCTGCTTTAGATGCGATAGCATCATCAACGCTGTCTAGAGTTGCTTCATTTAAAGATACCAAAAATACATTCTCGGCAACTTCAAAGATTTGTTCTTCTGAAAAGTCATCAGAAGTTGAAGAGTTAGTACTCATGTGTGAAACAATGAGTTGGTTTGCACTGTAGATTAATGCTTCTTTTTCTTCTAATTCATCAGTGAGAGGATTGTGTATAAATGATTCTTTAATCTTCAGGTAAGGGTACTTCAGGTTAGTTTTTACAAGAGTTTCCCGTATGTAGTCAACTTTGCTTCCAGAAGGTTTACTTGTTAGTCTTTGATCGAGGACTTCAATGCTTTTGAGATTATCCAGCTTTGTGAAAGCAGGAAGATCAACACTAGAAGTACTTTTCTTTGTACTTAATACAATTTTGGTTGTTTTAGGTTGACGAGTTTCTGACTGGTAAGCTTCAAACTCAACTGTTTGATGATCATAGATCAAAATACACGACAATAGACAGGTCGCTGTTGCTGTTAGAGTTTTTGTCAAAGACATTTTTTTCCTCACATGTTTGTTTTTTGTTGAAGTCCCAGTATGCATAAATGACAGGGAGTATGAGGTTTTGGTGTCTTAAGTTGTTTGTATATAGTTGAATATGTTTTTTTTGTGGGGGCGGGGCTAAGGGATTTGTTTATAGTAGTAGTCATATATAAGAATTTGTGAATAAAACTTTTCATATATTTGAGATTATTTGCAGAAGGCTGTTCAGCCTTCTGCCTAATTAATGATTTATTCTACAGAAACGATCCAATTGTTTTGACTTTCCTTAAGTAGAAAGTTTACATTCAGGAATGATTTAATGACTTGAATGTTAGTTTTAGTATGCAGGGAAAGACCGGTACAGCAAAAGCTACCTGATTTTGCGAGTGCCATGGGTAGTAAAAGTTGATCTGCCAGATACTCGCCCACCGGAGCCGAAGAACTTATATATTTCTTAATCTTGCTTACCAGCTTTTGAGCAACCTTAGGAGCGCGAACTCCTTTTTCGCCGAATTCACAGAATAGCTCAGTTATATTTTCATATTTTTTTTGAGCCATAATAACATTTCCCGGCCCCACAGAGTGGCATTGGCTCTCGGTTGAGATATCACTCCAATCCAACTTGCTTTTTATGTATGAGGCTTCCGCTTCTGTAATCTCTGGGGTCAGGTTGGCAGAGTAGGCTTTGGCACTTTTAGAAACTTCCTCACCTCTTTCTAAAAGAGTTAGAGGCAGCAAGTTTTGACGACCTGAAACTTTGAAAGTGACTTGGCCTCCACCTGCAGGGTAAAATCCCCAGCGTTTCAGTTCTCCAGAAATATTTACCGCCATTTTCTTAAGTAGAGGAGCAAAGCTTTCTTCTATAAAATGGTAGGGGGGAGCCATAGGATTATGAGTCCCACCTTCCAGATGAATTACACTTTCTTCTTCTTTAAGCATGAGTACTGGTAATACAGTCTGAAAAACCAGCATAGCACTGCCCGCAGAGCCAACTTTAAAGGTGTATTCTCCGGATTTAACTTTTCCAGGAGTGAACCATAAGTTCAAGGAGCCCAACTCGGCTCCTTGGATTTCAGCACTTGAGATTTCAGCTGCAGCCTTAACACAAGTCAGGTGCTGCCGCAGTAATCCGGGCTTTTTGCGTTTAGCCCGAATATTTTTAATCTCGAAAGATTTGCCGGTAATCATGCTGAGAGCGAGGGAGGTTCTCAGAACCTGACCTCCTCCTTCTCCCAATGAGCCGTCTATGTAAACTGTATCTTTCATAATTATCCTTTTACGCAGACTACTTGTTTTAAAGTATGAACCACTTCAACCAGATCTTTTTGAGCATCCATCACGGCATCGATATCTTTATATGCCATAGGAATTTCATCAATAACCCCGGCATCTTTTCGGCATTCAACTCCTTCGGTGGCGGCAATCTGATCTTCCACAGAGTATTTTCTTTTAGCAGCAGTTCTGGACATAGTTCTACCAGCTCCGTGTGAACAGCTGCAAAAGCTTTCTTCATTGCCTTTTCCGCGAACTATATAAGATCTGGCTCCCATGCTTCCAGGAATAATACCCAATTCACCTTTCCGGGCTCTTACTGCTCCTTTCCGAGTCACGAAAACATTTTCACCATAGTGGTTTTCTTTCTCCACATAGTTGTGGTGACAGTTTACTGCCATATCACCAGTCGTGAATTGCGGTAGACGACCAGAGATCTGCAGATTACCCAAAATGTTTTTCATCATCGTTTCACGGTTCACTCTGGCGTAGTCCTGGGCCCAGTGGACGGCATCGACATAATCATTAAAGTGATCAGTTCCTTCCGGAAAATACGCCAGGTCTTTGTCCGGTAGGTTAATCATCCACTTTTGCATATCTTTTCTTGCCAGTTCGATGAACTGTCGACCAATTCTGTTGCCAATACCACGTGATCCAGAGTGTAGCATGATCCATACTTGCTCTTTTTCGTCCAAGCAGACTTCTATGAAATGGTTGCCACCACCCAGGCTACCAATTTGCAATGCCGGGTGCCGCTTTGTAGCAGTCTTCGGATGCTTTGAAATAATTTTCTTATAACCATCTTCAAGCCCTTTCCATGAGTCTTCAACTAAAGCAGGGGCTTCTTTCCAGCCGCCACTTTTATGGCCTGCGGCCCGACTGGAGAAGTCTCCATGCGGACAAGCTCTTTCAATAACTTTACGAACACCTTTTAGGCTGTCTGGTAAATCGCTGGCAGTTAGGCTGGTTTCAACAGCCATCATACCGCAGCCGATATCAACGCCCACCGCCGCTGGGATAATGGCATTTTTGGTAGGAATCACAGAGCCAATTGTGGCTCCAAGTCCCTGGTGGACATCCGGCATCACCGCAACCCATTTATGAATAAAAGGCATTTTTGCCGTATTTCTGACCTGGCGTTGAGCCCCTTCTTCAAAAGGGACTCCATCTGTCCAGGCTTTTACTAACCCTTGACCATCTTCGTTTGATAAAACCTGGTAACCCATGTTTAACTCCAATTCTTTCATTTACATTATACTTTTTAAAGTTACTTGTCTCCCTGTAAAGCAGTTGGGATACTAGTTGGTTTGTATTTTATATAAGTATCTAATAATAAATGAAATAAGAGTTTAGGATAAATATTTTTTATTTTGTGTAGTCAAAATAATTTTTTTAAACTATAAATAAATATCTTAATTTATAAATATTTATCGATATGAAAAAGAAAGTAGTTTTAGGCTTATTAGGTGTATCTCTGGATATGGGAACCAGGGAGAACCGCTGGGAGAAGTGGCGTCCTACGGTTTCTTTGTGTCAACATGAAGATTTAATCATTGATCGTTATGAATTGCTTTACCAGCAACGATTTAACAATCTCGCCAAGACCGTGACAAAAGATATTGAGTCTATTTCGCCAGAGACGGAGGTCGTACATTCTCTCATAGAAATGCGAGACCCCTGGGACTTTGAAGAAGTTTATGGTTGCTTGCACGACTTTGCCAGGAACTATGACTTTAAAGATGACGAAGAGTACTACGTGCACATCACCACAGGTACACACGTTGCTCAGATATGTTTGTTTCTTCTTACGGAATCTTATCACTTTCCAGCAAAACTGATTCAGTCTTCGCCAGATAAAAAGAAAAAAAACTATGCCGGAACCTATACTATTATTGATCTTGATTTATCGCGATACGATAAGTTAGCCAATCGCTTTCTTGTTGAAGCAGTGGAGAGTCAGGATCTTCTTAAAGCCGGAATATCTACTAAAGACCGCAAGTTTAATGAGCTTATAGAGCAAATAGAAAAAGTCTCTATGCGCTCTCAGGCGCCTATTTTGTTAACCGGGCCAACCGGTGCAGGTAAATCTCAGTTGGCTCAAAAGATTTATGAGCTTCGCAAGCAAAAGAATAAACTGCAGGGTAATTTTGTTGAAGTTAACTGTGCCACATTGCGTGGTGATGCGGCTATGTCAACTTTGTTCGGTCATAAAAAAGGTTCTTTTACCGGAGCTTCAAATGATCGTGCTGGTTTACTAAAAGAAGCAGAGAATGGTTTACTGTTCCTAGATGAAATAGGTGAGCTTGGGCTGGATGAACAGGCGATGTTGCTACGGGCTTTAGAAGACAAAACATTTTTACCTCTTGGCTCGGATACTCCAGTGAAAAGTGAATTTCAGTTAATTTGTGGTACAAACCGTAAGCTGCATGAGTCTGTGCGAAATAAGACATTCAGAGACGATTTACTGGCTCGTATTAATATTTGGGACTTTGAATTACCTGGCCTAAAAGACCGGGCGGCAGACATTGCGCCGAATATTGATCACGAGTTACAGAAGTTTGCGGCGCTATCTGGAAACTTACTGCGGTTTACTGTTGAATCGAAAAAGGAATACTTAAACTTTGCGACTTCTGCAGAAGCTGTTTGGGCAGGAAACTTCAGAGATTTAAACGCTTCTATTCATCGAATGTCGACTTTAGCGGATACTGCCAGGATAAGTGTTGATGATGTTCATGCTGAAATATCATTGCTCAAAAAGAAATGGTTACATACAGGAAAAGAAGAGCAGGTGTTTCAATTGGAGGAGTTTCTCTCAGAAGAGCAAATTGCCGCTATAGACCCATTTGATCGGCCTCAGTTGGCTAATGTTATTCGGGTCTGTAAAGAGTCCAAGAGCCTTTCACAAGCAGGGAGAACTTTATTTTCCGTGTCCCGTTTGACCAAAAAAGTCTCAAATGACTCAGACAGACTGCGAAAATACCTAGCCAAATTTGGTCTTAGTTGGGATGGACTTAACACATAATTATGTGAGAACTCTATCGTAAAGGGATTCTCACGCGGAGGCGGAGAGGCGCAGAGTAATTTTGTTTACGGCTTTAGATTACTAAATTCCTTTTAGGGGCTAACTTATAAAACCACGCCCTGTGGGCATGGATCTCTACTTGAATTAGTATTTATCCTCAGGAGTGAAGCCCCATTTATCGAAGATTTCACGCACATGATCGAGGTCACGAGATTCCATAAGAGCGGCTCTTAGAACTCCGGCATCTTTAAAGTTGCTGGCATAGATCTTAAAGAAACGTCTTAGCTGTCTGAAGTTTTTGGTGTCAGCCCAGGTTTTTTGGAAGAGGCTAGCGTGATCCCAAAGCAGCTGAAGTCTTTCTTCTTGAGTCGGTTCTTGGCGATCTGGAGCAAAAATCCATGGGTCGTGGAAAATGCCGCGGCCAATCATCACTCCATCGATTTTATAGTCTTCGCATTTCTGGTGAGATTCTGCAATACTCTTAATATCGCCATTACCGATGATCACGGTGTCATTCTTGCCTTTTGTATCTCGTAAAACTGCACCTTTGGCAATCTCGCTCCAGTCCGCGAGGCCTTCTGACATCTGTGCCTGTATACGGCCGTGAATGAGAACTGCCGGCAAATCGTGGTCGAGAAGGTGGCCGATCCATTCTTTAGTCACAATTTCTTTGTATCCGATACGGGTTTTTACACTGACCGGGACTTTACTGTTTTCCTGACAAGCACGAATAATTTCAGTAGCCAGACTCGGATTGGTGATAAGTCTGGAGCATGAGCCTTGCTTGACGATTTTAGGAACAGGGCAACCCATGTTGATATCTATGCCATCAAAGTAAGGCATTTCTTCAGAAATCATCTTACAGGTTTCGGCATACTTTTCAGGTTTAGAACCCCAAATTTGAGCGACGAGCTTCACATTCTTTTCTTTAAGAAGCTTTTGCTCGTTTTCACTGCATTGTAAGCGGTGAATAACTTTGTCGCGGCCAATGGGGTGGCAGAGTCCATCTGTATTAGCAAATTCAGTATAAACCACATGTAGATTTCCAGGTGTCGCCTGTGAAAGGACGATTTCTCGGAATACAGTGTCAGTCACTTCCTCCATAGGGGCCAGTGAAATTAGTGGTTTATCGTATTCTTGCCAAAAGTTGGTCAAAGTCTTCTCCAATTTAAAATCGCCCAAAAATATACGGCTGCTCATGAAAGTCAATAGTTCTTCTTGCACAAATAACATTCAATGTTATAAAAGGGGCCTGAGAAGATTGTCACAGAAGAGGATAGAGATTGGTTAAGGGCATTCAACAGTTTAAGAAGCATGCTTGGGTTTATCTTAGCCTAAATGCCGGTGCTTTAGTGATTTCTTTAATACTTTATTTCCTGATGGATGATGGTGCCTTCTCGCCATATATAAAAGTCATGGCCATAAATATTTTATCTCTACAAGACTTTTTGAGTTACTTGGTTGGTTTGGCTCTTTATGGTTTTGTTTTGGAATTTCTTTTGAGAGTAATTATACAGGATAAAATACTCAAAAAAGGCAATTGCTGGAAATTTCGAACAGTTGCTTTTCTTGTTCCTGTTTTTATATCTTTAGCGATTCATTGGCAGTTTGGCATAATCGGTTTGATTTATGGTGGAGCTCTCAGTGCTTTTGCATCTTTATTTTATCTCTACAAAAAAGAATGGTTGGGCTTTTCCTTGTGGCACGCGACCTGGGGTTTTGTCATCATTCCTCTATGTATGGCTTTCTGTGTATTTCAGGAAGGCCAGATTCGCGATGATTTCCTTTTTGTATATAAAAAGCGCCATATTTTGAAAGAGAAAATGACCTATAGAGAGAATTGGGGGTGGGTTGATAAGGTTCATTACCGCCCGGAACATTTTGAGCATTTTTATGAAGCGGTGCATTCTGGAAAGAAGGAGACCTCTATGTCAGATGGCTGGGTAACCCCTTTAAAAATTCGTGTGATCTTCACTTGTGATTATGAAATTCAAAAAGGTGACAACGCGCTAGAAGATTGGGCTATTGTAACTGGTATGATGCTCGACTTTATGCGGGCAAATGAGGTAGTGCAGCAAGATTCCCCCTGGTATCATGGGAATCAGTTATCTGCTTGGCAGTTCGATGATATGTCCAGTGCTCTTCTTTGCAGCATAGATAGGCTTCCAGATGAGTATAAAGTTGAATTTGGGAAGACTGTGACAGATCAAAATGAACTTTTGGATATCTGGGAAGAGCAGGGGGAAGCTATGATCAAGCTCAAAGTCAAAGAGACTGAATCGTGGCAGATGGTGCAGAGTCCTAAAGCCAAAGAGCTTCTTGTGTTGGTGAAATAAATGCAGTCCAACTGGCGTCGAACTGCATTTGAAAGAATTTGAACTAGGGTATAGATACTAGTTTTTAGATGCTAGGGGGGACTCTTAAGATTTAAAATCTCTTCCCTAAACCCTATAATCTAAACCCTATAATCTAATCCCTGTAAGCTATTTACTAAAGCTTGGCTTGTGTAGACCACACTCTCTCTTCTCATTGATCTTAGTAGGATCAAAGTAAATCTTTTCATCAGGAAGGTTGTTTTCGCTAATGTATTCTTCCATCTGAGCTTCAGTCCAGTAGAAGACAGGATTTACTTTTAGAGGGCCGTCGCCATCTTTAACAAACACATCAAGTGTATCTCTGAAAGCATTTTGTTCTTTGCGAAGGCTGGTAATCCATACAGAAGGTTTTGCTTCGGCTAAAGCACGACGGAATGGCTCAAGTTTCACCATCTCAGAGAAAGCTTCAACCTCTTCTTCACTTTCAAGACCAGGAACCGCACCATAAATAGCGTCACGGCGAGCAGCAGTCATAAGTGGATTGTAAACTTTTATGTTCAGCTTCAGTTGCTCAATTGCTTTTTCAGCAAACTTGTAAGTCTCTTCCATCATGTAACCAGAGTCAGCCCAGATAACAGTCATATCTGCTTTCTGCTCAGTGCACATGTTAAGGATAACTGCTTCCAGTGGTCTGAAATTAGTAGAGACGATGACTTCACCTTCTGCTAACTCCAGAGCTTTAGCGATAATCTCTTGAGGAGATTTGTTTCTATATTCTTCGTTTAATGCTGCAATATCCATTATTATATCCTGAATTTTTTCGTGCCACACCATAACACCGTCTTAAAGACTAAACTAGATCTATTAATGTCTTTTTTTGTCACAATCATGAAGTTATTTCACACTCGTTCTTCTGGAAAATGGGCAAGCCCCGTGTACTCTAGTGAAAAATAAAAATCCTTATAATTTTGGAATAATGAATGAATCTCAAACTGACTCGTCCAATCGTTTTCTTTGACCTTGAAACTACAGGGCTAAATACCAAAGTTGACCGTATAATTGAAATATGTGTGATAAAACTTCATCCGGATGGTCAAAAAGAAGTTAAAACCAAGCGGGTTAATCCAACGATTCCTATTTCAAAAGAGTCTTCAGAAATAACTGGTATCTCGGATGAGGATGTTAAGGATTGTCCAACTTTTGCTCAGTTTGCCAAAGGCATCAAAACTTTTATGGAAGGCTGTGACATCAGTGGTTATAACATCCTGCGTTTCGATATTCCTGTTTTGGTTGAAGAGTTCAAGCGCGCCGGTGTTGAGTTCTCTATGAAGGATGTTGAAGTGATTGATGTCCAAAGAATTTATCATAAGATGGAGCCGCGTACACTTCAGGCTGCCATGAGGTTCTACTGTAACGAGGAGCTTTCGGGAGCTCATGCCGCAGAAAATGATGTTGAAGGAACCATTAAAGTCCTTGAAGGTCAATTGGCAAAATATGATGAGTTGGAAAAAGATGTAGCTTCGATAGCAGCTTTTTGTAAAGATGATCGCTGGGTAGATACAGCTGGTCGTTTACACTGGAAAGATGGCGAAGTCGCTGTTGGTTTTGGTAAAAAGCAGGGCGAACTTTTGAAAGATCTTGTGAAAAGTGACAAAGGTTATCTCGACTGGATCTTACGTGGAGAGTTCCCAGAAGATACTAAAGATATTATCCGCAAAGCCTTTAAAGGCGAATTCCCGGTTAAGAAATAATTTTTTATATTGCCGAGCTGGTACCCCAGGGCATCTTCTCTGGCTACGCCATTCACCTTAAGCTCAGCTATCCATAAATGAAAAAAGGATCTATCGCGAGATTGATCCTTTTTTCGTATTAAGTTTTTAATAAACAGTGAACATTAAATATTTTCCCATCTCTGCGCCTTCGCGCCTCTGCGAGAAAATAATTTTCTGAACACCGAAAACCTACCATTGAACTTAGTTGTTGGCGTGAAGTGCAGCGTTAAGTTCGATAGTCTTTGGATTTGGCTTACAGATAAGCTTACCAGACTGTGAGTCCTGGATAAATAGCATCTTGTCTTTGCCAGAAAGCTCAGCGCCTTTAACAACGTTTTTACCTTCAGCAACAGAATTGCCATCGATATCAACTGGCTTGTTGTCAGCATCGTAAAGAGAAATCTTAGAGCCGGCAGTTACGTAGGCACCTGCAGCGATCGTACAACCGAAACCTAGAGAAATACCAGTACCGGCCATAGCACCTAGAAGACACTTTTCGCCAACGCTGATCACGTGGTTGTTACCGCCTGAAAGAGTACCCATGATAGAAGCACCACCACCGATATCACTGTCTTTAGAAACGAATACACCAGCAGAAACACGACCTTCAACCATCGCGTTACCTTCAGTGCCGGCATTGAAGTTTACATAACCAGCTGGCATAACAGTTGTACCTTCACCAAGGTAAGCACCAAGACGAACCTGGCTACCAGAAGCGATACGAGTGCCAGAAGGAATGTGGTAGTTGACAAGGTAAGGGAACTTGTCGACATGAGTTACAGATAGCGGGTTGTCAGAGAAAATGTGCTTAAGTCTTTCAGCATCGAGATCTTGTGGAAGAACCGGACCGTAGTTAGTCCAGGCAACGTTCGCCAATTTACCGAAAGCGCCATCAAGACAAAGACCATGTGGCTTAACTTTACGCTGACTTAGAGCCGTTAGCTTGAAGTAAGCTTCTTCAGCAGTTTCAACCGCAGAAACACCGTCGTACAGGAAGTAAGCTACGATATCTTTCGCAGCGTAGCCCCATGAGCCATTTTCAGAAGCACTTAGTAGAGCTTTGAAGTTGCCAACATTTTGGTGTTTCTCAATTTCCGGGTGGAATGGAAGAAACTGATTATAAATTTCCTGAAGCTGTTCAGTAGAAACAGGAGTGAAAGTATTTTTGCCACTGTCGATTCCAAGAACGTCGCTAACGATAGCAGCAGTACCGTAGCTTTCTTCAAAGTTGATGATTGGGAACGTTACATCGAGAGTAACATCGCCACGGCTACGGCGTACACCAACAGCAAAACCAAGAGGTCTTTGGTAACCGGCAGTTGATTCAATTTCAGAGACTTTTGTGCTGAACTCATCTACAGTTCGTATAGTCATTATAACTCCTATTTGGTCAGGGCGTTGACCAGCATTTTATAATATGTTTTACAATCTTCAATTAGTATATATTCATTATCTTTGTGAGCCTGAGCAGTGAGGCCAGGTCCAAAGTTAAAAGCGGAAATTTTTCTGGCAGACAACTGGGCGACATCCGTCCAGGCCTGCTTAGCTTGAACGGGAGCTCCGAGAGCTTCAACAAGCTGTGAAAATGTTTCAGATTCGATGACGCTTCCAGCTGGAGCCGTGTCTTTTATGCGAATCTCAAGGCCATCGACATTCCAGCTATTGACCATGTCGATCAATTTTTTCTCGGCTTCTTCCGGAGTGTAAACCGGAGCAAAACGGAAGTTGACGTTACACTCCCAATAACCCGGTAGACTTGTGCGGCCAGGTTCACAGGAAGATTCCGTAATCGAAATGACATCGAAGAAATCGACGCCAAATAAAGTGTGCTTTTGATGCTCGATTTCGGCCATTTTATTGATAAAAGGCAGAGCTTTGTAAAGAGCATTTTCACCATTCCAAGGGCGTGCCGAGTGACAGGCAAGACCTGTTACTTTTACCGCAGCGTGAAGACTGCCAACGCAACCGACTTGGATAGTATTATCAGTAGGTTCGCCAACAATTGCCATATCGACGCTGTCGAAATACTCAGGTATGAACTCAATTAAATCGTAAAGACCATTATCTGGAAGTGGCGTGCCTTCTTCACGGGCGTAGATAAGTAAAGAGATATTGTACTTCTTTAAAATAGCGTCGCGATGCTCACGCATAATTTCCATGTAGGCAGCTATAGCACCTAACATATCGGAAGCACCAGAGCCGTGAAGGCGGCCATCTTCTGTATAAGCAGTAAAATGTTTGGGAACAACATCTGAGTGGCCGACAAGAGCAACGTGTGTCAGACCTTCAGTCTCAGGGAATTTCACGATTAGAGAATCATAGTGTTCAATAAAATCAATTTCTCCAAGGTGTTCAGTACACCATTCACGGATAAATTTTACCTTCTCCTGCTCGTGAAAAGTAGGTGAGGGTATGTTTAAAAGTTGTTCCAGTAAGTCGATCATTTAAATATTTAATTTTCCAATTCTTTCAGCTGTTTTGCGGCAGACTTCTTCAGTGACGCAGAAAACCATACGAACATAACCTTCGCCATCGGGGCCGAAAGCTGTTCCAGGGGTGATGACGATACCCTGTTCAATGAAGAGGTCAAGAATTTTTGTCGATTCCTTAATCTCTGAATGCGAAAACCATAAGTAGAATGATGCACCGCCGCCAAAGACTTTAAAACCTTTTTCCTCTAATGCATTTTGCAACATTTTTTTCTTTTTCCTATAGCCAACAGTAAAATCTTTTGGATGTTGGTCGTCTTTCCAGGCTTGAATAGCACCGGCTTGAATAAATGTCGGCGAGCCTTGTCCCATAGGAGCACGCATACGAATGAGTGCTGCAATGATTTCCTCGTTGAGTGACATTATGGCACCGCAGCGATAACCTGTCATATGGCTGCGTTTTGAAAGTGAGCGGAACAAGATCCAGTTCTTTGAAGGTTTGGTATCGAGAATTGAAGGTGGAACTGGCCCATAGTGAATATCGTTATAACACTCATCAGCACAAATCATGAAGTAATGCTTTTCTGCTAAATCGACAAGTTTTTGAAGGTACTCTAAATCAGCAATGGCTGTCGTCGGGTTATGAGGCGAGTTAATCCAGAACATTTTGCAGACTTGCCAGTCTTCGTCAGATATAGCATCGAGATCTGGAAGAAAATTGTTTTCCTCGGTTAACGGTAGATATTTGTATTTTATGCTGTGTAAAGCGGCCGAATTTTCATAAACCGGGTAGGAGAGTGAAGGAATGAAGATTTCGCCACCATCGCTCCAGTCAAAAAGCATAGCCGCATGGAAGATAGCTTCTTTACTACCATTGCAGGAAATGATTTGCTTAGTCGGATCGAGATTCAAATCGTGATTTCTCCTGGCCCAGTCGCTGACAGCTTCTAAAAGTTCTTTGGAGCCTTTGGATGCCGGGTAGGCCGAATTTGTTTTTCCCTGCAAAGCTTTGATTGTTGCTTCACGGACTGCCGGGTAGGTGTCATCGAGTGGGTCGCCGATAGTCAGGTTAATGACATCGACTCCCTGAGCTTTGAGTTCTTCGGCCTTTCTGGCATATATAAAAAGCGGGTATTCGCGCTTCTGCGTCAAGTACGGGTTAAGTTTCATTCCAAATCCTTCAAAATATCTTGAGCAAAAGTAGCTTAAGGAGAGCGTTCAACAAGCCTCAAAATATGATCAATGTCAGCATTTTTGTCATAGCCCCGAAAATCTCTGAAAATTTCATCAAATCTTAATAGACAAGAAAAGAGTCGGTGCTAATATAGGGGCACCTTGAAGGCACGGTAGCCAAGTGGTAAGGCAATGGTCTGCAAAACCATGTACCACCGGTTCGAATCCGGTTCGTGCCTCCATTCTTTTTGTCCCTTTCTTTATATGTAGGTCCCTTTTTGTCTTGCTGTAGCTAAGTTGCCCAAATATACACAAATGAGTTTAAACTTTACAAGCTGTTTTGCTCTTTAGGCATTTCCTTAACGTTGTGTATTTGTATTGGAGATGTCGTGTATGTATAATCGTGTCGTGTCGAAGTTTACTCTTATTGAACTTCTTGTTGTTATTTCTATTATTGGTATCCTTGCCAGTATTTTGTTACCTTCTTTGGCGAAAGCTCGAAATAAGACCATGCAGACTGTTTGTATGAGTAATCAACGGCAAGTAGGAATAGCGGTGACTTCCTATATTATTGATAACAATAATTATGGTCCTTCTCATAAGGATACTAACAGTACCCGTTGGTTTGATCGTTTGATTCCAAGTTTGTTGCCTGAGGGACCACTAGGGGATGGCGGCCCATCAAATGTGCAGAAATGTCCAAGTGGTATGGAGTTAACAGAAGTTTGGCAATCGTCCATAGCTTTGACTCCTGGAGTTGCGGGAAGCACCTGGGCAAATGGCTCGTTTCATCAAACAGCCTTGCATCAAGCGACGGCAGATGAAACTGCAATGGCCATTGATTCAAAGAAAAACTTTTCAAAGTCAGGTTGGTGGTATATGGATTCGGCCAGTCTTATGGAGTTACCGGAAGAGGAACGAGTCGCTCGTCACCTTGATAGAGCGAATGTGACTTTTTTGGATGGCAGCAGTAAGTCGAAGTCTATAAGTTTTCTTCTTGGTGTAAATACGGGGACCCATACTTTCTGGGATGTTGAACAGTAAGGACTGTGTGGAAAACGATTTTTTAAAGGGCTACTGGAAACAGTGTTGGGTTCGGGAGCATAAACCGTTCAAGTGGGTACTGAAAAAAGAGTTTATCAAAGTTCTATAATTCTGGCATTTTATAACTACTAGAAATCAATAGTCTTATTCACTTGCAATCTTCTTTATATATCCTCTGTGGCATTAGTGGTGTAATCGTTTTTTACCACAGAGACCGAGTACACTGAGAATTATAAAATATGTCTGTATCAAAAATTATCCCACACAAAATCTTGAAGGTCTTTGTCTTAGAATAAAGCGCTTACTTTAGTTTCTCAATTCAAGTGCAGACTGCTGCGTCAACTATCGTATAATTAACGATGGTATCATATAAAAAAGCCTGCCCCGCCAACTCCTATGCAGATAAAAGGAATGCTGATGATATTGAGTGAAATTGAAATCAGGTATCCGCTTCTCATCAGCTAATTGTAAATCCAGCTTCTTTCCCTGTAGTAATTTTATCAGTTTTAATTTTGTGACGCTTATCTAGTGTAGATAGAAAAACCCCTTTCTTTCTGCAGCGATTTTAATTAATTAGTTTAAGAATAATGTCATCTAAGAGTATGGTTTAAAATAATGTCATTTTGTATTTTATTTATAAGTTGTTTAAAATCAAATATTTGAGTATATTATATAGTGTTTTTATAGTTAAAAATTTAAATAAAATTTAAATATTAGTTCACAAATATTGAGTTTTGGGAGTATAGGTTATTAAAGTTTAATTTAAGTATTTGGTCATTGGTGTTTGATGGAAGCAAAAAGTGTAAAGACGATTAGAGGTAAAAGACAAGCTCACGTTTGTACGGGAACTATGTCTGGAGACCTGCGGGATGGGTTTCCGTTTAATGTTCTGGATGTAGAGCATAATGAAGACTTTCCTATGCATGGACATGAGTATTCAGAGTTGAATATAGTTCTCAGTGGATCGGCTGTTCATGTGACAGATTATGAAGACTATCAGATTGAGGAAGGCGATGTCTTTGTGATCAATGGTGATCACCAGCATGGTTTTGTGAAATGCGAAAACCTGCGCTTGGCGATTGTTCAGTTTGATCAGGAAGAATTGGCAAATCATCTGGATGATTTAAATAAACTTATGGGGTATCATGGCTTATTCGACATTGAAGCCCGAACTCCACAAAGTATGACTTACCGCCAGCGCTTCCGTCTTCAGCCAAGTGAGTTGACTGAGTGTAAAGCAGTATTTCAAAAGCTATTCACAGAATTTGAAGATCATGCAGCAGGATACAAAAGTGTCATTCGCGGTTTATTTGTGCAGTTGGTTTGTTACCTCAGTCGTTATTACGAAAAGGTCAATGCCAACGATGATCGTTTTGCCGTTTCCATGGCGAATGTCGTCAGCCATATTTGTCAGAATTACAGAACCGCTATTCGCATTGTAGATCTGGCAGAGATTTCCGGTCTTTCTGTCAGTCAGATGCAGCGTCGCTTTAAGTTGGTTTACAGCACAACGCCGGTAAAAATGATGAATCACCTGCGAACAGAAGAAGCTATTCGTCTTTTAGAAGATACCGAGATGGATCTCAATGAAATCGCTGAGCAGGTTGGCTACTCGGCAGCATCTTTCTTTTCGACTCAATTTAAGCAACTCCGTGGCATGACTCCGAGAGAGTATCGCAAGAGATTTCAGTCAGAGAAGAAAAGCAAAGACCTTAACGGCATGGGCAACAGCGTTAAATTACTGATCATATTCTTTATATGTTCGATTTTCATGTTCTCAGGGAATCAACTTTCGGCAAATGAAAAGCCATCTGAAACAGATCTACTTTTCCTGCGTAAAATTAAACCTCTCTTCGCTCAGGAGTGCTTTGGTTGTCATGGTGAAAATGAAAAGAAGATCAAAGGCGACTATAACATGCTCACCCACGAAGGCATGCTAAAAGGCGGCAAATCAGGTAAAGCAGCGATCATTCCTGGGAATGCCGCTGACAGTCCATTGGTGTCTCTTATTAAAAGAGAAGATGAAGATGACGCCATGCCCCCCAAAGAGTCAAATAAACTGACTGCAGCTCAAATTGGCTGGATTGAGGATTGGATCAATGCCGGAGCCAATTGGCCGGATGATTCGATTCTTGAGAATGATACCAGCTTTGTCAAAGTTTCTTCCAGTGGTGCACTTTCGCAAGATTGGGCAAATCGTCGTTACAACATCGAAGATATCTGGGCTTATCAACCGGTCGTTGAGCATGAGGTTCCAAATACCGGACATAAACATGCCATTGATAATTTCCTGGAGGAAAAAGCCAAAAAAACTGAAGTCGCTATGGCACCTGCAGCAAGTAAGGAACAGTTGATTCGCCGCGCTTATCTAGATCTTACCGGCTTTAATCCAAGTTATGAAGAAATTCAGGAATTTGTTAAAGATCAGTCTAAAGATGCCTATGAAAAAGCAATTGATCGCTTGATGGCGTCAAAACACTATGGCGAACAAATGGCGCGTATGTGGCTGGATGTCACCCGCTATGCTGACACAGGTGGTTATGCCAATGATTTTGAAAGACCAAATGCCTGGCGTTACCGCGACTATGTGATTCGCTCATTCAATCAGGATAAACCATTTGATCAATTTGCCATGGAGCAGATTGCCGGCGATGAAATGGATCCACACAGTCCTGAAAAAATTATAGCTACAGGTTTCCTCAGAATGGGAGCCTGGGAACACACCGGAATGAGTGTAGAAGAAGTGACTCGTCAGCTATTTCTTGATGATGTTACAGAAGGTGTTGGTAAGACTTTTCTAGCTCAGCCATTGGGCTGTGCGAAGTGTCACGACCACAAATTTGACCCGATTCCCACCAAGGATTATTACCGTATTCAGGCAGTCTTTGCCGGGACTCAATTCGCTGAGCGCAAATTACCATTTATGAATTCAGAAAATATTTCTGGTAAGAAATTCAGCGACAAGTTAGCCCAAGAGAAAATCATTGAAGTCGAAACTGAGCTCAAAAAGAGAAAAGATGATAAGGACCTTGAGTCCTTTAAGAACATCGTTAGTAAACAGAAGAATTATTTTGAGAGAGAGTTAAAGCGCTTCGAACCTTTTGCTTACTCAGTTTATAATGGAGAACTTAGGGTAACAGCATCAAAATTTATAGACCTTCCTCTTCCCAAGAAGAAGGGGGAAGGTGCTGTTCCAACAACGGCTATTTTAACCGGTGGTTCGATCGAATCTCCAGGAGAAAAGGTGACGCCGGGAGTTCTGTCTGCGATGTATGAATCCAATGATGTCGCTCAGGCAACGACTTACAATAGCGTTCCACATACCCTTGAAGGTCGTCGTTTGGCATTCGCTAAATGGTTGGCAAGTCCTAAAAATACGATGACTTCGCGAGTTATTGTCAATCGCATTTGGCAACAGCACTTTTCGACAGGTCTGGTTAATACGCCAAATAGCTTCGGTGTTTCAGGCGCTAAGCCGACTCACCCGGAATTATTGGATCACCTGGCAAGCTGGTTTGTTGAAAAAGGTTGGTCAATCAAGAAGCTTCACAAGTACATCATGACTTCCAAGGCTTATCAGATGTCGAATGATCATCAGCAGTTTGAGACGCTAAAATCCAAAGATCCGGATAATAAACTGCTGCGTTATTTTCCGGTTCGCCGCTTACAGGCAGAGATGATTTACGATACACTTCTCAAAATGAGTGGTGAGTTTAATGCAGAGATGGGCGGTCCTGGTATCTTTCCTGAAATGAACTGGGAAGTCATGATACAGAATCAGTTAATTATGGGATCTCTGGCTCCAGTGCTGCAACCATCGGCTAAAAGAGCGGAAAGAAATCGCCGACAGATTTATGCTTTTGTACGTCGTTCTAAAGCTGATCCATTACTGGAAGTTTTTAATAAACCCGGTTCAGAATTGTCCTGTGCCAGAAGAGATGAAACAACGGTGACGCCGCAGGCATTTTCACTCTTTAACAGTGAGTACATTCATCACCGTGCTCTTGCTATTGCCAATCGAATTGCCGGCAGCCATAAAGGGTTCGTAGCCCAGGTTAATGAAACGTTTAAGAAGTTCTATGGCAGACTGCCAAATGCAACCGAGATGGAGCAGGCTGTTGCGCATCTTGAGAAAATGAAAGTTCAACATCAGCAAAATAAACCTGAGAAGTTTGAATTGCCGACTGAAGTTGCCGGTGAGATGATTGCCGAAAAAACCGGTGAGCCGGTTTCATGGCCGCAAAAACTGACGGTTATGAAATACTACGAGCGCGATCTCATGCCATGGGATGTCGATGCATCGACCAGAGCGCTGGCTGAGCTTTGCCTGGTGATGATTAACTCAAATGAATTTCTATACGTGTACTAAGAGGTTAGATAATGATTAATAGAAGACAATTTCTTTACTCAATGGCCGGAACCGCCGGTGCTCTTGCAGTACCTCAGCAAAGTTTTGCCGGTCCTTTAGATCCGAAAAAAGGTCACCTGCCTGCCAAAGCAAAAAGAGTGATCATGCTTTTCATGGAAGGCGCTCCAAGTCACATGGATACATTCGACCCTAAGCCGGCTTTAAATAAGCTTCACATGAAAGAATTCGTTAAAGAGAAGAAGTTTAAATCCAACATGGAATCCGGTAAAAGGTATTACGTAGGCAGTCCTTATATGTTCCGTCAGACCGGTCAGTCCGGAGCCTGGATGTGTGAGCACTTTCAGGAACTTGAAAAAGTTGCGGATGACATTTGTTTTTACAAAGGCGCTCAGGCTGAATCGGTCAATCACCCAACGGCATGTTATCATATGAATACCGGTAATAAATTTATCGGCGATCCGGGAATCGGTGCCTGGGTAACTTATGGTCTTGGTTCTGAAAACCCTGACCTTCCTGGTTTTGTTATTCTGCCTGAACTGAACTACCCGCAGGGTGGTGCGGCAAATTGGTCAAACGGATACCTCCCGGCTTATTTTCAGGGAACTCCTATGCGCCCGGTAGGTTCGCCAATTTTAGATTTGAATCCGCCTAAAGGTGTGGCTCGCTCAACGCAGAAAGCTAATCTCGATTTACTGACTGCTTTTAATAAAGCTCATGCTGGCAAACATCCAGATCATGGAGATTTGAAAGCAAGAATGGAAGCATATCAGCTGGCGTATCGCATGCAGGATCAGGTACCTGAAATCGTCAATGTCGATAACGAACAGCAGCATGTTAAGGATATGTATGGCATCGGTAATAAAGTTACTGACAGCTTTGGTCGTCGTTGTCTTTTGGCCCGCCGTTTAGTTGAGAAAGGTGTTCGTTTTGTTGAGGTGTATGCCAGTGGTTGGGATTCGCATGACTACCTGGAAGATGCTCATAAGAAGAGAATTCAGGGTGTTGATAAGCCGATTACCGGTTTACTGCAGGATCTCAAGCAGCGTGGACTTCTTGAAGATACTTTAGTGATATTCACTGGTGAGTTTGGTCGTTCTCCAGATAATGGTGTTCGTGGTGGCGGTAAGAAAGCCGGTCGTGATCACAATGCAACTGGTATGACTATGTGGTTTGCCGGTGGTGGAGTTAAAGCAGGTCATACGATTGGTGCGACTGATGAAATAGGTTTGAATGCTGTTGAGAAAGTGCACCCCATTAAGGATGTACATAAGACGATTCTACACTTGATGGGGCTGGACGATAATCGTCTGACTTTCTTCCATGCTGGTCGAAATAAACAATTATCTCAAGTAGGTGCGGACATTATACCGGAGCTTATTGCTTAGGAGGTTTTAAGTAACCAGTTCTAGGTAGAGGCTGAGAGCGCTGAAGAAGGGGAGTGTTCGTTCGCTGAAATAGGTCTCACCTAGAGGTATTTATGGGAACACCGGCGGCCCGCCGGTAATAAGTTTGGTCCACTAAAAACACCAAAGGCACGAAAGGATTATTCGGTAGAGGATGCCGAAGAATTTTTTGGAAAGGATTAACAAGAATTTGATGTAGCTCGCTGAAAGCCTGGGAGCCCCGCAGCCCTCTGCGGGAGGATGGAACGACTAAAAGAAAAATTTTAAAAAATTAAAAAACAAAGGAAATGAATATTATGTATAAAGCAGCAGATTCACGCTATGATTCTATGGTTTATAACCGTTGTGGTAAAAGCGGTCTAAAATTACCGGCAATTTCACTTGGCCTATGGCACAACTGGGGTGGCAATGATATTTATGAAAATGCCAAACAAATGACTCACAAGGCATTCGACTTGGGGATTACTCACTTCGACCTGGCAAACAACTATGGCCCTCCATACGGTTCTGCAGAAACGAACTTTGGCCAGATCCTTGAAGAAGGCCTGAATGTTTACCGCGATGAATTGATCATCTCAAGTAAAGCCGGATACGATATGTGGCCTGGACCTTATGGTGAGTGGGGCTCAAAGAAATATCTCGTTGCCAGCTGTGATCAGAGTCTCAAGCGCATGGGGCTTGATTATGTTGATATCTTCTATTCTCACAGATTTGATCCAGAAACTCCACTGGAAGAAACTATGGGCGCACTTGATCATATCGTCCGTTCAGGCCGTGCTCTTTACGTCGGTATTTCTTCTTACGATGCCGAACAGACTAAAGAAGCCGCTGCCATTCTTAAAGAACTGGGGACTCCTTGTCTTATCAATCAGCCACGCTACAGCATGTTTGACCGCTGGGTTGAAGATGGTCTTCTCGATGCCGTTGAAGAAACAGGTATGGGATGTATCAGCTTCTCATCTCTGGCGCAAGGTCTCCTTACAAACAAATACTTGAATGGTATTCCGGCTAACTCAAGAGCTGGTCGTGATGATGGTTTCCTTCAGAAAGATGAAGTGAACGATGCTGTCCTGGGGAAAGTTAAAGCACTTCACGCGATTGCTGAAAGACGCGGACAGACTTTAGCACAAATGGCTGTTGCCTGGGTACTTAAACACCCGGCAATGACATCAGTTATTCTTGGAGCCAGCCGTGTTCAGCATATCGAGGATGCCGTAGCATCACTGGATAACAGAACATTCTCTCCAGAAGAACTGGATGATATCGAGAAGATCTTGAAAGCTTAAGTACCAGTAAGAATCTCTAAGGAGCTCTTTCCTTAGTTGAGATTTGGAATAGAGTCCCATTAATCGGGGCTCGCCCCGAACCCCATTGGGTGAAGTTCACCCAAACCCCCGATTATTTATCTTTTCCCTATTGGGAAAAATTGTATACAGGATTTAAGAAATGAAAACTCTTAAAGATCCGGCGCTATTTCTTGCTCAGTTTATGGGCTCAGAAGCGCCATTTGATAACTTAAATAACGCCGCAGAATGGGCTGCCTCGAAAGGTTTTAAAGGCATTCAGATTCCATCCTCGGATGAGCGTTGCATAGACATAAAATTGGCTGCAGAGAGTCAAGACTATTGCGATAAACTTAAAGGCATCGTCGCCAGTCATGGCTTGGAAATTACTGAATTAGCCAGTCATCTTCACGGCCAGCTTGTGGCCGTTCATCCGGCTTACGACGCCATGTTTGACACTTTTGCACCAAAAGAACTACATGGTAAGCCCAAGGAAAGAACAGAGTGGGCTGTCCAGCAAATGAAGTATGCTGCAAAGGCATCGCAAAGGCTAGGCCTGACAACTCAGGGATCTTTCTCTGGTTCACTGCTATGGCACACCATGTATCCATGGCCACAGCGACCTCAAGGCTTGGTGGAAGCCGGTTTTAAAGAATTGGCTAAAAGGTGGTTGCCGATTTTTGATTATTTTGATGAGTGTGGAGTCGACATAGGTTTTGAACTGCACCCGGGTGAAGACCTGCACGACGGCATAACTTTTGAGAGAATGTTAGAGGCCTGTGGCAATCACACACGCTGCAACATTCTTTACGACCCATCTCACTTTGTTCTTCAGTGCATGGATTATCTAGAGTTCATCGATATTTATCACGAAAAGATCAAAGTGTTTCACGTTAAAGATGCTGAGTTCATTCCAAGTGGACGCGCCGGAGTTTACGGCGGCTATGCGGATTGGATTGATCGACCGGGACGTTTCCGTTCACTCGGAGATGGTCAGGTTGATTTCAAAGGCGTCTTTTCCAGAATGGCGAAGTATGACTTCGATGGTTGGCCTGTTCTCGAATGGGAATGCTGCATGAAGCACCCGGAGGATGGCGCAACTGAAGGGGTTAAATTTATTGCCGATCACATCATTCGCGTTACCGATAAAGCCTTTGATGACTTTGCCGGTGGCGAAGCCGATGAAGAAAGCAATAAGCGCATTCTTGGAATTAATTAACACCCATACACATACTACTACGATATTTGAGGCCGCTCTTTATGAGAGGGCGGCTTCATTTTAAAACTTCGAGGAAACGATGAGAGTTACTAAAACAACTTTTGGAAAATATTTAAACAGAACGGTCTATAAATACGAAGTGACCAACTTCAATGGGGCCTCGATTTCTTTGATTGAATTTGGCGCCAGATTGATCTCTGTGAATGTGCCGGATGTAGAAGGCGCGTTAGATGATGTTGTTTTGGGCTATGATAATTTACAGGATTATATAAACGACGAAAATTCTTTTGGAGCGACAAACGGCCGGGTTAGTGGCCGCATCGCAAATGGCAAAATGTCAGTGGATGGCAAGGTATACGATTTAGAAACCAATCTCGGTGATCATCACATACATGGTGGCAGTAAAGGCTTGAAGAAATCTCTTTGGTCGGCCGAAACTTTTGAGAGTAGGGAAGAGGCTGGAGTTACTTTTACCATTGTATCTCCAGATGGAGATGATGGTTACCCCGGGAATTTAAAAGTCACAGCAACCTATACCTGGAATGAACAGAATGAACTTCACTTCTCATTAGAAGCTGAGACTGATAAAACCTGCCCGGTAAATTTAACGCAGCATGCCTACTTTAATCTTGCTGGCAAAAAGTCAGAAGATGTTAAAGGACATGAGTTGTTGATCAATGCTCAAAAGCGTCTGGAGTATTACGATGATGGTATTCCTACTGGTGAAATAATCGACAATATAGGGACTCCTTTTGATTTAACGTTCCCGACAATACTTAGAGATGCTTTAGCGAAAAATGAGTGTTTCGATGTGGATATGGTTTTAGAAGGAAATTGTGAAATGAATTTGGCTGCCGAGCTCTCTGATCCGGTCAGTGAAAGAAAGCTGGAGATTCACACTAGTAGACCCGCGATTCACGTTTATACCGCCAATCATCTGGATAAGGTTCATGCTAAACGAGGCGCTGTTTACAATAAGTATGCAGGAGTCAGTCTGGAGCCACAGCATTATCCAGACTCGGTGCACAATCCGCAATTTCCTGATACACTTTTAAAACCGGGAGAGGTTTTTAAGGCAAAAATAATTAAACGATTAAAAAATTTATAATAGAAAGGACGAGTGAATACTATGACAAATATACTGAATCGCCGTGAAGTGATTGCAGGTGGAGTAGCCGCTTTGGCTGCAATTTCTTGTGTGGCTTCCAAACCAAAAAGAAAATTGCAGATTTCTTTAGCTCAATACTCTTTCCATAGAGCGCTTTTTAAGAGAAAAGGTTACAAGCCAATGGATGCATTGGATTTCCCCAAAGTGACTAAGAATCTGGGAATCTATGCCGTGGAATACGTCGGACATTTTTTTCCAAATAGAGAGCCGAAAATGAAGTTCACTAAGGAGATGTTGAAAAGGTCTAAAGATGCCGGTGTTGAAAACCTGTTGATTATGGTTGACCGCAAAGGTGATCTTGGTGATCCAGATAATGCCAAGAGAAAGCAGGCGGTGGATAATCACATGAAGTGGGTAGAAGCAGCAGCTGTTCTTGGATGTCATAGTATTCGCGTCAATGCCCGTAGTCAGGGAACTCCTGATGAGCAGCGCAAATTACTCGCAGATGGCTTGAGATGTCTTTGTGAACAGGCCGAGAAGTACAAGATGAATATCATAATGGAAAATCATGGCGGCCTTTCAGGAAATGGCGAGTGGTTGGCTTCAGTTGTCGAGACGACGGGGCATTCAGCTTGCGGAATTCTTCCTGATTTTGGTAATTTCTGGGACCGCGAAAAAAATGTTCTTTATGATCCGTACAAGGGAATTAAAGCGATGCTTCCCCATGCGAAGGCTCTTAGCGCCAAGGCTTTTGATGTAACTCCTGGAACTGAGTACGAGATGAAGCACCGCAAGTTCGATTTTGAGATTAATTTTGAGCGCATGATGAAGATGTCGCTTGAGAGTGACTATGCTGGTTGGATTGGTATTGAGTATGAAGGTCCGAATCCAGAACTGGATGAGCGTGTCGGCATAGTTAGAACTAAGAAAATGATCGAGGATCTGTGGTCTAAGTACGCTTAATCTGGGATTCACATGGCGCTGAAGATTTTTTTCGCGCAAAGACGCGGAGACGCAAATAGATGTGTATTGCGCTGAAGACTCGCCGGTAAAGGTATGACGCCGAAGAGTTTTTTCACGCAAAGGCGCGGAGACGCAAATAGGTGTGTATTGCGCTGAAGATTTTTTTCACGCAGAGGCGCGGAGGCGCAGAGAAGGATGTGTATGCGCCGAAGAGTTTTCTGGGAGCATCGGCGACTCGCCGGTAAAGGTATGGCTCCGAAGAATTTTTCTCTCTTGTAAGATGTGTTTGTCTTCGGTAAAAGGTATAAATAGGAATAGAAATGAAAAGAATTTTAATTAGTTTTTGGGCTCTGTTGTTCTCTTTAGGAGCTCAAGAAGTGGAAACGAAACCGGCTTCATTAAAGAATGGTATTTTTGTGAAAGGAGCAAAGTGGCAGCAGTTGAGCTCTGAGCATGCAGGCTGTGAAGGAGCTCAATGGATTATGGAGGATGGTGTGCCGACTTTGTTTTATGCGGCCCACCATCAGTTTATTGCTTATAAGTGGACAAAAAAGGGTGGTTTAATTACCTGGCGACATGATTCTCCGGAAGCGACCTCTTTTAGACCTGATGGCAAAGGTGGTTACTACGTTGTTGAGCAGAATAGTCGTAGATTAGTGCGCTGGAATAAAGATGCTAAGGTATCTGAAGTTCTCGCAGAAAAATATGAAGGTAAGCAATTAAGCCGGCCCAATGATGCTCGCGTTAAGTCAGACGGTACAGTTTGGTTTACAGATCCACCATTTTTATTTAAGAAAAGACCTCATGAAGTTAAAGAGCTGCAACAGGATCATGTATTTAAGTATGACCCAAGTATTAAAAAGCTGACTTCAGTTATCAATATTTTAAAATACCCGAATGGCATAGTTTTCTCTCCAGATGAAAAATATTTATTTATTGGAGCGTCAGGAACACTTTACCGTTGGGATGTAAGTCAGAGTGGTGAACTCTCTAATAAGAAGGTATTAGCAGAAAAGGTCAGGGGACTGGATGGCTTATCATTTGGGCCTCATGGAAGACTCTGGGCCTGTAGCTTAAAATCAATCATTCTTTTTGATGTTGATGGTAAGCGCCTGGGAGAAATTATGACTCCTAATAAACCAACATCAATCGACTTCTCATCAGAAGCTAAACTGGCTGCCATCACGGTTCGCGATGCAGCCTATGTGGTAAAACTTAAGTAGTTCTTAAAAAGTATGTCTCTCTGTCATCTTATTTTTACGGTGATGGAGAGTCACGGGGGTGAGTAAATCCCGGTAATCAACTTCGGCCATGTTTGGGCCATCAAAAATGACTCGACCTTCACAGGATCGGCAAAGGCTTGGTTCATCGGTGTGGAAGTTTTCTTTAAACCATTTTTCTTCGGTATCTTTGATAAGTAAGGCAAAAGCCCACTTAAGTGTAGGCACATTTTTAAGTGCACTTGCAGTTACCTGCCAGACATTTTCAATATTTGCTTTACAGAGGTTGCCCTTTTTGATAAAGCCATAATGAACATCTCCAGAAATTATGAAGGTTTGTTTTGGACTCTTCTCTTTGAGTATTTCTACAAATTGATCGCTCGATTCCTTTGGAGCATCTTTTTTCTCTCCATGCCAACTTTCACGTTCGGCTAGTGTTACGCTATTTATAAGAGGAATTTCTCCCGAAAACGCCTGTAGATTTTCAATTTTAGAAAATCCAAAAAATGGCGTAGGACTGATGATTATGAGATTCTCAAGATTTTCTGAGACTTCAGAAAAGACTTTTGACTTTAAGAACTTCGGGTCACTCAGGCCGGAAAGTTCTTTTTTATCTTTCCCTTTATAGCGTTTAGAGCGAATATCCAGTGTCAGGATTTGACAGTTTTCTCCAGCATTGATGAGAAACCACCAATTATCTGTTTCATTTAACAGAGTGTGGAGAGGCTGTTCGATGTCCTGCGAATTCTGACAAGCGCGTATCTTGTCAATATAATTAACGACTTTAGGATGTATCTCCGCCGACTTAGAAGAATTTGGTTTATTTCCCCAGCCTTGGAAAAGCCAATAAGCGGCCATGGCATTGCCAATGAGGCGTTTGCCTGGAGAAGTAATGTTCTCTTTCCAATAATTATTAATATTCCAGTCATCGGTGACATCGTGATCATCGAAAATCATGTAAGTAGAAATGTTTGCCAGAAGACGCCTAACTCTAGGAAGACCTTTGATAAATGACTTTAAGTGCTCAGATTCTATAGATAAAGAAGAGGAACTCAGGAGTTTGTCCCAGGCTTTATTACTCCATATTAAGAGGTATGCAGAGACGTACTCTGAAAATAAAATGAGGTGATAGTCGGACTTGTGAGAACTCATACCAACTTTGTTTATAAAGTGTTCTCTTTCCCATTCTCCGGCATCATACCAACGACGAAAGTCATTATCGTCTCCAGGATTACTTACTCTTAAGGAAACTTGTTTTTGACCATCTCCGGTGGGGAAATTCTCTACATGATCATGCCCAAAAAGCTCAGAACCAAGTTGAATTGCCGCTTTGAGGAAATCTTCATCGCAATCATCTCCATACAGTTGGTCACCATTCATAAATAAAGCCTTTGGACGCCTGTAAGTGTTTTGCCAGTGATCTTTAAGGAGAGAGTCGGCATAAACCAGCATGTCATCAGCTTCAGAATGAGGTTTTCTGCATGAGCCACTAAGTATTGGGGCCATTTCGCCGATAACAAATGAAGGGAGTTTGTTAGTTTGACTGTAAGAAAGCTCACCAGAGTCGATAAGGCTGGTTATTTCTGGGCCATTGTCTCCAACAATAGCTGATTTTAAATCATAATACAGAACCTCATTTTTCGGGAACGTACCGGATTGTGGGGTTAGTGTAATGAGGTAGGTGTAAAGCTTGGCAGCAACCTGGACTTTTTGAATTTCGCAAGAAGTTGAGTAGTTGCAAACTTCACCGGTAATCTCAATATTTTTCTCAACAGCGAGCCAAATATTGACGCTGTGTGATGAAACGTTTCTTAATATTGGTCCGCATAAGATTTCCATGGGTACTATCCTTCAGGCTACTTTTAGTCAGGGGCTTTTGAAGAATAGTTTTTGGAAGTATTAAATACAATCTTGGTTTGTTGAAAATTGTTAGAGCGGACTTCTTTTTAGGTCTCGTTATTCTTCTTTGATGGAATAACCCAGGCTTTTACAGCGAAGCCAAGCAGGAATGATCCGATCATAATCATCCATGAAATTGTCGCAGGGACGTCTTCCAGACCAATTTTGAGGTTCATTCCAAAGATTCCAGAGATAGCGGTTACCGGTAGAAAAATGGCTACGAGTACATTTAGACGGTCCGTACTCTTAAGGTTTTGCATGGAGTATCTTGCTTGTTCTTCAGCGCGTTTTGCAACTTGATAGTCGAGACCATGGCGCGCATCGGTATTGAGGATTTCAACTTCACGGGCAATTTCCTGACATCTGTCACGAAGGTCGATGATATCTTCATCTTCGACGTATTCACGAGCTTGCTGAAGAGCATTTGTCATGTTTTGCGATGAACGAACCAGAGGGGTTAATTCTTCTAATAAATCAAAGTAGTGCTCTGGAGTTGTCGCTTCTTCGTATAGTTTGTCGAGGACAATTTCACGCTTAGAGTAGTCTTCGATATGTTGGCGAAGGTGATAGATGTCTTTACCTCCTTGGGAGGATTTCCACTGACCTTGAGGGTTGCGCCAATAGATACGGGCTGTGCGGCTTTTGGTTTCAGAGTCCGGAGCTTGATGAAGGATGATGAGCAGATGCTCATCTAAATACATCGATCTTTGTTTACCGACGCCATTTTTACCAAAGCGACGACGCATCTTTTCAGGGATATTCCATTCTTTGGGAATCTTGGTGTTATTCAATAGTGTTTGTCTCCTTTGTGTTAATATAAAAAAGGCCGTACTGAGTAAAGCAGTACGGCCGATGAGATTTTTAGAATACTCTGAATATATGCGCAACTTGCTTCAGAGGATTCAGGGAAATGTAGTTTTCCGATCCTTGCCAGTGATAAACTTCATCTGTTAGCAGATCATGAACTTTGTAATGCTCCGGTAAATTGAACTCCCAGAATGGAAAGTTAATCATGCCACTTTGTTCGTGCTCTGGGTCAAGGTTGATGACAATAAGCAGTAAATTACCTTCTTCGTACTTAGTGAAGCAGATAAGTTTGTCATTGTTAATGTCATGGAATTTAAGATTACCCACTTTTTGAAGAGCTGGATTGGTGCGACGGATTTGGTTTAATTCTGTGACCAGACCAGATATAGAGATCGGATCATCGAAGTTTCTGACTTTATACTCGTACTTTTCAGAATTGAGCAATTCGTCTTTGTAGCCAACAGGAACGTTTTCACAAAGTTCAACGCCTGAGTACATGCCGTAAACTGGAGAGAGCATCGTTGCCAAAGCCATACGGATTTTGAACATTTCCGGTTTGGCCCAGTGTAAGTACTTCGGGTGAATATCCGGGGTAGTCGGGAAGACGTTACAGATCATGTAATCTTTGACATCGGTATTGTTCAGGTAGTTAAAGTACTCAGTTAATTCTTCTTTGGTCTCACGCCAAGTGAAGTAACCATAAGATTGATGATAACCGATTTTGGCGAGGCTTTCCATAACTCTTGGTTTGGTGAAAGCTTCAGAGAGGAAGATGACATCCGGGTACTTAATAAGAACTTCTTCTATGCACCATTCCCAGAATTGGATCGGTTTGGTATGCGGGTTGTCAACACGGAAAGTTTTCACTCCATGAGAAGCCCAGTAAAGAAGAATATCTCTGATTTCGCGCCAGAGGTTATCTTTGTCTTCACACTCAAAGTTCAGAGGGTAAATGTCCTCATATTTCTTTGGTGGATTTTCTGCAAATTTAATCGTACCATCCGGACGACGATAGAACCAATCCGGGTGCTCCTTTAGATATGGGTGGTCCGGAGAACAGTTTAAGGCAAAGTCCAGACAGATCTCCATGCCGAAGTCCGCACAGGTTTTTACCAGGTGGTCAAAGTCATCAATTGTGCCTAATTCAGGGTGGATAGCAAAGTGACCGCCAGTTTCATCACCAATAGCGTATGGACTGCCAGGGTCGCCAGCTTGTGCTGTTAGAGCGTTGTTCTTACCTTTTCTCTTGGTAAGACCAATCGGATGAATGGGCGGGAAGTAAAGAACATCAAAGCCCATGCCACTGATGTATGGAAGAAGGTTTTCGACATCTTTGAAAGTGCCAGACTGACCTTCAACTTTACCTGCAGAACGCGGGAAGATCTCATACCAGGTAGCGTATTCTACCGCTTTGCGATCGATACGGACTTTGAAAATTTCAGACTCACCGCAATCTGGACAATCTTTGTCAGGCGCCAAACCGGCCAAGTTAATGATGTCGTCAGATAAAAGTTTACGGGCTTTCTCATCATTCGTCTTGAGTGATTTTACATAAGTGATGGTGTTTTTGAGGTCCTGAGCCAACTTTTTCGGAGTCGCTCTTTTTTGGCAGGCTTCTAATAGCTGAATACCCGCCATAAGATCACTTGTTAAATCTTCGCCAGCATCGAGTTTTTTCTTAGTATCTTTCGACCAGTTGTGGTAGTGGTCGGTATAACCAAATACCTGGAATTCATACAAGGCAATTAGATCTGGTGTAAATGAGCCCGAGTAAAAGTCGAGGCCGCCATTTTCACAATTCATGGCAGTTTCATGCCATTTCTTTAGACCTTTGCGTCTGTGCTTAAGAATAAGTTTGATTGCATCGTGGCCATGGCGAAAAGCTTCACAGGAAACTTTTACATCTGAGCCAAGGCGTTGTTTTGCTGGATATTTGCCACCATCAACAGATGGCGTAACATTTTGAATGAGGATGGATTGGTATTCCATGAGTTTCCTAATTTTTAGAAATCAGAGTTTGGTAATTCTTCTTCAGTATAAAAAATATCTCTACCGAATATTGCTTTGATTCTAGGGGAAAGATCCGTTATGCTGTCGAGACCTGAACACTGTTTATAAAGCTTTTTGGCCATTTCTTCAGCACGCTCTATTTCAGTACTCTCAACCAGGCGTGAAATGGACTTGATGCGTTCATCGACATAGGTTTGGGCGTACTCTGTAACTCGTATGTCTTTTTTGAGTGAGTAAGCAAAGTTGAAGTCCAGTTTTGAAATCGCAAATGCATAGCCTGAATGAGCTTTGATCCCTAATGATTCACATATTTTTTCGTAAATTTCTTTAATGAAAGTTTCAGTGCTTTGGTCGGTCAGCTTAATTAGAGTTCCAGCAGTCGTTTCAATCTCGGACGTTTGAGCATAGACTCTCTCAATGATGAATGAACCTTCATCGAGGTCAATTGCTTCACCTTTAAGTTCGCTCAAATTAAGCTCAACAGTATTCCAAACATTTTCGGCATCTTCAATAATCTTTTTCTGTCTAAAGAACCATTTGCTATATACACCGGAGTAATCACGTGAATTTTCTTCGATATACTTAAGGGCAGTCTGGAATTTTTTAGTAGCCAAAAGCTTTAAGATTTCGAGACGGTGTTTGCTCTTTTCCTGTTCCCAGAAATTTTGCAAGAGTTCCATGTCTTCAGATATCGATTTAGCGAAAGAAAAGGTTTGTGTTTTTTTATTGGTATCGGTTTCTGCTTTCAAGACAATTTTATTTTGCTTACTACGAGCATCCTCAAGTTGTGATTTAAGCTTTTTGATCTCGCCAATATATTGTTCCTCAATCTTACTTTTCTCGAGGGTTAGGCGTCTGTTATCCTGCTTTCTCTTTTCAATAGTTTTCTGGATATTTTTAAATTCACTTTCTTTTTCACTAACAAGAAGTTTTAGGTAACGGTTTTTGATTTCCAGAAGCCGGTTTCTTGCATAGTAGTCTTTTTTATTTGGAGTAGAGGTTACTTCCTGAGCGAGAAGTTCGTCGGTTTTATTGAGGATATCTTCTATATTGGGCTGACTTTGGTCAATTGATTCGATGAAGTCCTGAGTGTCGGCATAAAATTTACTTTCACTATCTCCACCAAACATAAAGGCGAGGGCTACAGCGGCTAAAATGGCACAAGCGGCTAAAATGTTACTCATGATGATGGCGGTCACAGAACGAGGTGAGTCATCTGTGGAGAAGGTTGTCGTCATGTGTGATGTAGCAGAGCTCAAAGGATTTATTTTTTTTCTAGGCAGCTGCTTGGTACTGCTAACGGTATCGGTTGATTTACTCTTCCGTTGTGGAGTCATATTTTTGAACTCATACCTGTTGAATGAAAGGGTATGAACACTAGGGATATGTTGGCCGGAATTATTGAGTCTGGTTCTGGTTTTATAGATGTCATGCAAAAGGTCTTCGTGGTCTTTGTGACGTTCTTCACGATTTTTTTGCATCATTTTTCTAATGAGCTTTTTAACTTCATTTGGCAAGTCAACTGTTTTGTCCGGGAATTCAACTTTGTCCTGTATGTGCTGACGAGCCAGTTCACGAACATTTGGTGAATCGAACGGTAATTGACCGCTTATTGAGTGAAATAAACAAACACCGAGGCTGTAAATATCTGCTTTACAGTCCATGGCTTGCTTGGTAAACTGTTCTGGATTCATGTAGGCCGGGGTACCGGAGACTTCAGTGACATTTTCAAGTTCAATAGCAGTTCGGGCCAGACCCATATCTGTTAGTTTAACGTGACCATCTGACGTCAACATAATGTTATCAGGTTTGATGTCGCGGTGAATAAGTTGTTCTTGAGTCCAAGCAAAGTGGAGGCCTTCTGCTACCTGCTGGATGATATTTAGCGCTTCATCGATTATGAGACGAGTGTCGTTATCGAGGCGGTCACCAAGGGTTACCCCCTCGACATACTCCATAGCGAGGAAGAGGTCACCTTCGTCTTCACCGAAAGCATAAGCCTGTACCAGGTTTGAGTGAGTTAGTCGAGAAGCAGCACGAGCCTCCCTTTGGAATTCCATGCGGAATTTGGGGTCGACTGAAAATTTACGGGAAAGAACTTTAAGGGCAACTTCACGTTCAAGACTGGTTTGTTTTGCCAGGTAGACTGTACCCATGCCGCCAGTACCGAGGACACGGTCAATGACAAAGTCTCCACCAATGACTCGACCGCGGTCAAATGCTTTTTTTGGAATGACGATATTTCTAGAACAGTTTGGGCAGTTAATAGAGTCGCCAAGCTGGACGTTTGTAGCATTATAAGTTGAAAGGCAAAGAACACACTGAAACTTCACAAATAACCCTTCCGAGTTTTAATTCCCATATTCAATCTGATTGTTGGTTTTTAAATTTATATCAATTAACATGGCTTGCCTTTGGTATATTGCCACTTGTGCTAGGTGAAGAGGAAAAAGAGATTAACAAAAAATGAATGATTCGGCGATAGTATCGGCGAATAAAAGTCCATTTTTGGTCGGTTTATAAGAGTTGTCTGTTAATTGTAGAAGCTCGTCCTGTAAAAGTTGCTCGAAGGTATCTTTGAACAGTCTTAGAGCATCGTGTCCAAGAAGATTGGTAAGTTCTTCTTTTCGCCAGCCATTAACAGTTCTAAATCCAAAGGAGAGGATTTCGCCAATTCTTTCTTTTGAAGGAAGTTCGTCCACATCAGGAGCTTCATTAGCTAGCCATTTTTCTAGATCGCGGATTTGTGTCCAGCGGGTGGTGCCATCAAATGAAGCGGCAGCTGGTCCTAATCCCAGATAGCTTGCGCCTTTCCAGATGTCGTAATTATGTCGACAGTGTTTACCCGGATTGGCATAGTTAGAAATTTCGTAGCGAATCAGTTTTTGGTTCGAAAGCATTTCTTCAGTGAGGTTATACATGTCAACTGCGAGTTCATCATCTACGGAGTCATAACGTTTTGAAAGAGCCGTATCTTCTTCAAGTATGAGTGAGTAGGCAGAGTAGTGTGGCAGATCATATGAGAGTGCTACTTTTAAGTCTTCCTGCCAATCCTCAAGAGTTTGTCCCGGTATGCCATAAATCAGGTCGATGTTTATGTTTTTGAACCCTTGCTCCTGGGCATTCTCTAGTGCTGTTTCAAGTTGGCTGCGTGAAGTTCTGCGACCGAGTGTATGGCGGGTTTTTCTGGTTGTTGATTGCGCTCCAAAGCTAAGGCGGTTGACTCCGGATTCGTTGAGGATTTGCAGCTTTTCAGGGGAGATGGATACAGGGTTGCATTCAACAGAGAATTCACAGTCTGTGCCGAATGAGGTGTAGTCATTTATACTTTTGAAGAATACTTTCATCTCATTGGGGGTAAGTTGAGATGGAGTTCCGCCTCCAATAAAAATGGATTGTAGTTGCTGGAGGCGGGGAGAGTTCTGTTGCAAGCCAACGGCGATTTTCTTTAAGTAAGCGTTTCGAGAACTGTTTTCGTTGTTAACAATAGAGTAGAGGTCACAATAATCACAAATATTTTTGCAAAATGGTACATGTATATAAAGTGAGTGATAGGGCGCAGAAGACTGCAGCATAGAAGTTACTTTTCCAGTTGCTCTCTAAGCTTATCTTCATCGGTGAATTTATAAACTCTTTCACGCTCACGGCAAAGTCCAAATTTTTCTCTGGCAACTTTGTCAATGGCTGCAGGATTTCTGTTTAGGTCATCGATTAGCTTTCTTTTCTTGGCAATTTCTTCTTGTTGCTCAAGGAGGTATAGCTCTGTTCTGTCAAGTTCTCTTTTAAGCTCCTCGTTTGACTGGTATATAGGCACCAGATAGTAAGCACCAAGTGAAGTGCTTATTAAAAAGAGCGTTAAAATAACAAACTTAGTCATTAATGAAAATTCTATAAAAAATTAGTTATAAAACAGAGTATAGCAAAACATATCCTTTCTTTGCAAGAAGACAATTTTGGTAAAGGGAAATCTTTAGGGAAAGTGAGCCCATGCCTTAACAGGTGTGGTACTGAAAACTTTTGGATTATTTATTGCCTGAAATTTTTCTTTTGCATATGGGCTTGTTTATTCACAATTTTTTTAGTGAAAAACTATGAGTAATTTTTGGGCATTACTATATATTGCCGTTCAATTTCAAATTTAATATTTACCAGCGGATAAGTTAGCATGATTGCAGTTATTGATTATAAAGCAGGAAACCTGCGGAGTGTTCAAAGGGCTTTAGAGAAAATTGGCGTCGAGTCTATTGTGACTCATGAACCGGAGAAAATTCTAGCTGCTGATCATGTGATATTCCCAGGTGTCGGTGCAGCCGGTTCAGCGATGAAGAGTTTGACTGAAATGGGCATTGGTAAAGTCCTGAAGGAATGTGTTGACTCTGGTAAGCCTGTTTTGGGAATTTGCCTGGGTACACAGATTATCATGGAGCACTCGGAAGAAGATGACGGTGTTGATTGCCTTGGAATCATTAAAGGTAAGACAATTCGCTTTCAGTTTGACAACCCAAATGTTACAGTCCCGGAAATGGGCTGGAATCAAGTTAAGTTCGGGAAAGAGCACCCAATTTTCAAAGATATAAAAAGTGGAACCAACTTTTACTTTGTTCATTCTTACTATCCATCACCTGCGGAAGCTGAAAATGCTTTGACTGAAACGGAGTATGCCGGTCTTACTTTTACTTCGGCACTAACTGCTGGAAATTTGGTAGCAACTCAGTTTCACCCGGAAAAAAGTGGACGTCATGGATTACAGTTACTGAAAAACTTTGCTAAGTGGGATGGGAGTCTATAATGCTTAATAAACGCTTAATTGTTTGTCTCGATGTTAGAGATAAAAAAGTGACCAAAGGCATCAAGTTTAAAGGTAATGTTGATATCGGTGATCCGGTTGAAATGGGACGCCGATATTCTGCAGAAGGTGTCGATGAGTTGGTTTTCTACGATATAACAGCCTCTGCAGAAGGTCGTCCGATTGACCTGGATATGGTCCGCGATGTTGCCTCTGAAGTATTTATCCCATTTTCAGTGGGCGGTGGCATTCGCAATGTACAGGATATGCGAGATGTACTCCTGGCTGGAGCAGAGAAAGTAAGTGTTAACTCTTTGGCCGTTAGAACTCCAAATATAATTTCTGAGGGGGCAGAGTTGTTTGGCCGCCAGTGTGTAGTTGTTGGTATGGATGTACAGCATGTTGGTAAATCGGAAAAGTTTCCGAGTGGCTACCAAGTCGTTATCCATGGCGGTAGAACTGAGGTCGATAAGGATGCAGTAGAGTGGGCGCTTGAGGTTGAAAGACTTGGTGCTGGCGAAATCTGTGTGAACTCTATTGATGCAGATGGTATGAAGACGGGTTATGAGTTGAATGTAACCGGTATGATTGCTGATGCAGTGACGATTCCAGTTATTGCCAGTGGTGGTGGCGGTGTACCTCAACACTTGACTGACGTTTTGAGTAAAACAAATGCTGAAGCCGCGTTGGTTGCCAGTATGGTTCATTATGGTACTTATACTTGTCCGCAGATTAAAGAAGAAATGCACAGCCACGGTGTACAATTGAGAATGGATTGGTAAGGCTATAATCGATCATTCGGTAAATTGTATGCCGGCGGGTCGCCAGTAGTCCCAGGAAAGTCAATGATGAAGTTTCGGACGGAAATAAAAGTTGCTAGAGAGCTGGACTTAAAACCAGAATTCAAGTTGGTGACTTTAGGTTCGTGCTTCGCTGATCGCATAGGCGACTACTTCGCTAAATTAGGAATAGAATCCTGCCTGAATCCATATGGAGTGATTTACAATCCTATTTCCATTTCTACTCTTCTCGATTCAACTATTGAAGGTGATTCAATAGGGGACTGGGAGCAGAAGGATGAGCTTTGGTTGAATACCATGTATCATGGGCAGTTCAGTCATGATAATCAATCTTTTGCTAAAGAGAGATTAAGTGAAACGGTTTCAGGCTGCAGAAAAAGTTTAGAACAGGCCGATTTATTGATTATCACTTTAGGCACTTCTTACGCTTATAAGGATATTAAGTCGGGGGAGATTGTGACTAATTGCCATCGTTTGCCCGCGGACAGGTTTGCAAGAGTTTTGCTTTCGGTTGATGAAATGTATAAGCAGCTGAAAGCAGCTCTTGAGCAATTATTTACCCTCAATTCAGCTTTGAATGTAGTTCTTACAGTTAGCCCAGTGCGTCATGTGCGTGATAGTTTAGTGAAGAATCAGCTGAGTAAAGCACAGTTGGTCTGTTTGGTTCATAAGTTAGTGGGTGAACTGAAGCAGGTTTTATATTTCCCTTCATATGAAATACTTCTTGATGATTTACGCGATTACCGCTTCTATGACGAGGGTTTAGTTCAGCCGAGTTCTCAGGCATTAATTTACGTACAAGAAAAGTTTAGAAGCTTTGCTTTTTCCGATGACTTGCATCGCTATGAGACTGCCGCTAATAAGCTATTGAAGAAGCTTTCTCACATACCAATTACTGAGTCTCAGGCGACACAAAAGTTTAAAGAAAGAAGAGAGCAAGAACTAAAAGAGTTCCTGGCAATTTACCCTTTTAGCAAAATATACGCGTAAACATTAGAGAATTTTCGCATTCATTCCTCAAATGAACTATTGTCTTATTGATAACCGGTTATAGAGTTGTGCCTCTCATCAAGGATTTATATATGAACATAATTTCAACAGAATCAGCAATCAGCCAGCTCAAAGAAGGCAGAATGGTCATTTTGACAGATCAGTCAGGATCTGATAAGAAGGGTTGTTTTGTACTGCCAGCAGAGTTTTCTACACCGGATGATATTAACCGGATGATTTTTTATGGCCGTGGTCTGATTTCACTTGTTATGCTTCGCACTAAGTTTCAAGAGTTGGATTTGCCCCTTGATACAGAAGCGCAAATATCTTTTGATGCTGCTGAAGTTATGGGCTCTGGTATTTCTGCTTTAGACAGGAATACCACCATTAAAGTGACCAGTTCTCTACATGCTCAGCCAAATGACATAAAAAGGCCGGGACATATTTTTGCTGTTGAAGCAGAAGAAGGTGGCTCGTTGGTCAGACCAACATTGTCAGATGCAGCCTATGACTTAATTCGCCTAGGAAGTATTGGTCAAGGTGCTGTTGTTTGCGATATTCTGAACGAAAATGGCGATTATGCTTCTGAAGAGGATCTTTTGAATTTATCCCGAGAGTTGTCAATCTCATGCTGTACGATACACAGTATTGTTGAATATCGTTTCCAAAATGAACCTCTCGTTGAAAATATAAATGCTGTGAATATGCCAACAGAATACGGTGATTTTCGACTTCATGTTTATAAGTCCCGTTTTGATAAGTCACGAGGAATTGATCTAGCTTTAACTTATGGAACAGACAGGTTCAAAGAAGATGATGTACCATTGGTGAGAGTTCACAGTGAATGGTCAATTGCAAATATTGTGAACCGTTTGAGCAATGATGAGGGGTCTTACCTGAATCAGGCCATGAAAGCCGTTGCAGACTGTGGTGGAGTAGGAGCGGTTGTATTTTTACGCAATACTCCAGAGCAACACACTAATTCACTTTTCCACCAAGAGAAAAGACCGACTGATATTTGGTCAGAAGGTGGTCGCTTAAAAACATTGAGCCCCATGGGAAAAAGCATGTCTTATGGTTTTGGAGCCCAAATTCTTAGAGATCTTGGGGTGCGAAAAATGCGGCTTCTGGCAAATAAAGATATTACTTTACAGGGACTGGATAAATATGGTCTCGAAATTGTTGAGCAGGTACGCTTCTAATGAATGATATCAAGAAAAAGCTTATTGAGAAAGTTGACCATCTAAAGAATGGGTTGGCACTGATTTACCAGCATGAAGAAGATGACGTAAAGCGTAGCTACCTGGTTATTTCTGCTGAGAATTTACAAGATGAAACTGTAATAGCTCTCTTAGCAAATGGGCGTAACCTGTCGATTCTCGTGAGTGACTACTTTATCAAGAAAAATACCAAGTACAGAAATGTTAAAAGTTCTGATATTCCTTTAAGCTGTACTCTTTCTCTTGAAGGTCTGAAGGAGCTTATGTCTTCTTTAGTTGACAATGAAGCTTTAGCAGGTCACGATAGAATTTTGATGCGTGCGGTTAAGTCAACAGAGATTCTTGATGATACTTCGGCGGAAGCCAGAATTTTAGAGCTCATGTCAAACGTTGATGAGGCAGACGGTGTTCTTATTTATGGTTTATTGATGGATGACGAAAAAGGTCAACCAAAGGAAGTTGTTGAGCAAATAGCCGGTGTTGATACTAAGGTAATAACAACTGATGAAATTTTAGTTTCACGTTTCTTTAATCCAAATCTGATTGAGTTTACCGGTGTTACTGACCTTGAGCTTCAACAAGGTGATTTTAAGCTTTACTCTTACTATTCTGAAATTGACAGACGCTACCACTGGGCGTTTGTGGCCGATGATGGCTCAGATAAGGTGCCATTGGTGCGTATTGAATCAGAATGTTTAACAGGTCATGTTTTTGGTTCTCTTCTTTGTGACTGTGGAGATCAGTTAAGTAAAGGCTTGGAAGAAGTTCAGAAGTACGGCAAGGGAGCCTTAGTTTACCTTCGTCAGGAAGGTCGTGGTATTGGTTTGGAAGCCAAGCTGGATGCATATTATCTTCAACAAGTTCATGGTATGGATACTGTAGATGCGAATATCGCTGTTGGTATGCCTGAAGATGCCAGGGATTATGTGATCGGTGCTCAAATACTGAATCACTTGAGTTTTGATTTTATTAAGCTCATGACAAATAATCCTGCAAAGATTGATGGCTTACACCGCTATGGATTAAAGATTGATGCTCAGGTATCACACATCATTCCGCCATCTAAGCATAATAAGCGTTATCTGGATACGAAGAAAACCCGTATGGGGCATAGAATTTAGTATTTTGACCGTGTTCATTTTTGGAAAAATAACTGAACACTTAAAAACTGGTAAACTTTAATTTATTTAAAGGTCACGCGGACACAGTTTCCACTTGGAATAGCCCGGCGCGAAGATTCTTCAGGAATGAGCATTTCAAAGCTTTCCATTTCGATATTTTCACCCCAGAGAGAAACGACAAGGTTTTCAAGTACTTTAGCTGAAAAGTGAGGGGAGTGACAGCTGAGAAGCAGAAATTTTGGCTCCTTCATAAGTTCACGACAGGACTTAAGAAGTGGAACCAGATCAGATTCAATCTTCCAGACTTCGCCTTTGCTGCCACGACCATAACTTGGTGGATCAAGAACGATTCCTTCATAACTTTTGCCCCGGCGTATTTCTCGCTCGAGGAATTTCTTCGCATCGTCAACTATCCAACGGATACCATCTAGATCATTGAGAGTGCCATTTTCTCGCGCCCAATCAACAATACCTTTAGCAGCATCGCAGTGAGTCGGAGAAGAACCGCCTCTTCTCATAGCTAAAGTTGAACAACCTGTGTAAGCAAAAAGGTTCAGGGTATTCATTCCTGGCTTGGCTACTTTCTCAAGCCATTTCCAGTTTTCCAGCTGTTCGGCGAATATACCGAGGTGACCAAAATTTGTTGGTTTGATGAGCAGGTCTGCTCCGCCGAAGTTAATATTCCATCTTTCGGGAAGACACTTCTTTTGCCATTTTCCACCGCCAGACGAAGATCTTAGGTAGGTGTCCTCTGCTTGATTCCATTCTTTTTTACCGAGTCTGGGTTCCCAAACAGCTTGAGGGCAGGGGCGAACGATACGGTGTTTGCCGATAACTTCTAACTTGCGGAAATTACCGGAGTCCAAAAGTCTGAATGACATGCAGAGATCCTTAAAATTTTTACTTATTAGCTTCAGCGGCTTTGCGGAACATGTCTACACGGTCGCGGAAGAAAGGCTCAAGTTTATCTAGATTTGCTGCTTTTTCAATACTTTCGAGAGCTTCTTTGTACATTTTTAAACGGTATAGAACTTCTGCTCTGGTGTCGTAATTTGCGGCACTGGGTTGAAGTTTAATGGCTTTTTCAACAAACTTAAGGCACTCATTAAGTTCATAGTCATTGAGTGCACCCAACCATGCTATAGAGTTTAGCAGAATGGAGTGATTTGGCAGGGATTGTATGGACTTGGCCATGTGACTCCACTGATTGTTGAAGTATTTTTTATGTAGTTCTTGTGAGTAGTTGAAGTCCGAGTTTTTGAGAAGAATGGGAACTTCAATGTTATTTAGAAAAAGCTCTTCGCATTTAGCTGCATATTTTTTCATGTTAGCTTTATCTTTGGCTTCAACAGCTTCGCGAAGTTTATATTCATTGAATTGATACGCAAGCCTCATAGCTTCAGATGGACCACCTTGTAAAAGAGTCAGGTCAGAAGATGCCAGTTTGTAATAGGCCATGAAGTAGGGTTTAGCTTTACTGTGTTTTAAATTATGGATATGGCTAGAACTCAGACGTTCAAAGCTTCTTGTTCTAAATGGGGACATGGCCGCACCCATACGCGTCAATTTTTCCGTTGTTTCGAGGAAGAAGTCATAGTGACCGTTTTCGTAGAGGTATTGGCTGGTCATAGAAATGATATTTTCTCGGCCCATATCGTAGGCTCTGGCAAACTCGAGTGCCTTCTCCTGTTTTTCAACTTCATTATTCAGGGCGTAAGCTTGAGCAACAAGATAGTACGGTAAAGAGATCTTTGGGGTGCCTACAGGGCCGAGTAAATTGTGAACAGCCTTGGTGTATTCCTGATTCCTAATTCTAGCTTCTGATTCCATGAGAGAGTTGAATAGGCCTCTTTGTGCTGGTTCCATGAGAGCCATAACACCAGCGGCACTGGCATTCCATTCTTTTTCAAGGCAGTAACTTCCAAGGATGCTGGTTATCTGCCTCATTTCGCGGTGATAACCTTCAAATTTTTCTTCAAGAAGTCTGACATATTCTACAAAAGAGTCTGGGTCTTCAGTAAGGGATAGTAGCGTTACCAGCTCTAGAGCATCTTCTGGAGTTTTATTTTTGCTTTTATCTCTTAGAGTTACAAAAAGCTCGCCGAGGCTTCTTTTTTCAGTTAAAGTCCAGGCAGCTCTTAAAGCATCGTTGTCTTCTATTTCCTTATCTGCTAAGAATGTTGCCAGTCTTTTTTTAGATTCTTTTTTAAAGCCCGCTTGGTGAAGGTAGAGCAGGGCAGTGAGTTTCTTTGTTTTGTAAGTCCTCTTGTCTACAGCTTGTAATAATGAATCTTTGCCACTTTCATCACCTTTATTAACAGCGTTAAAAGCCAGTAACTCGAGCTTGTAGTCTTCTTCTTTTTCAGCAGCTTTTTTAAGCCACTTTTCATAAGTTATATAATCAAGACCTGATCGAGCGAGTTCCGCAAGGATTTCGTAGTCTTCGTACTTTTCGAGTATTTCCAGGGCTTTACTCTTTTCGCCATTAAGAAGTAGAACTGTTGAAAGAGTGAGATAATCATTTTCATTATCCATCAACTTTACAGTTGAGTTTAAAGTTTCAGAGAAATCCTTTCCTTGCATTCTTTGGAGCCACAGAACGTTCCATAAGCGATTTTTTTCTGGAATCTCTAAACTTGTCTTTTCCCAAAATGATTCAAGGTAGGCATATTTTTCTGCAAGTAGATGAGTGTCAATAAAAAGAGGCTTGCTGAGATCTTTGAGAGAGTCTGAATCTTCTGCAAAAGCCAATTTGTAGAGGTCTTGACTGCTTTTTGCCGCTTCCTCATATTTTTTTATAGATCGATAAAGAATTGCCTGAGTATGAAAGATGGAGGCTTTAATTTCAAATTTATCTTCAGAGACAAGATTGATGAGACTTGTGAAGCGCTCTAGAGTTTCAGTCTGCGAATTTGTTTCATCTGTATAGGCTGCCAGATTATAGATCCAGGAAGGATCGGGATTGAAAATGACTGCTAATTCGAGAATCGCTCCAGCGTCTTTATGTTGACCTTTATCGCGGAGTGAAAGGATCATGTTTGTGTCAACTTGTGAGAGTATGATGTCTGCCAGATTTTGGTCCAGGTCTTTCAAGAGAAGAGTCCTAATGATAAGCCAACCTTCCTCTTGTCTGGATAGCTCAATTAGCATTTGCCCCTTGGCCTGGTCATCGCTATCATGGTATTTTTGAAGTGTTTTGATGAGTGCTCTTGGAGTATTGGGAGTGACACCCAGTTCTATGCGGGCAACTAACAGCTTTGCTCTGTCACTTATTTCCGGATCGCTTGATTGGGTCGCTTCTTTTAATGCTTCAAGGGCTTTTTTGCCCATTTCCCAGAGTTGCGTAGTAGCAGCTTCACGGTCTTGATAGTTTTCGGCGCCTAACTGATTGACTAAAGACTTAAGGCCCTGATCTTGAGCGACTAAGTTAATATTTATGAATAATAAGATGAATATTGATTTCCAAAAGAATTTCATTCTAAACCCTGTTTGACATTTCGCTTTATAAACCGATACTGTGCAGTCTTTTTTAGAATATAAGCATAGTGGTGCTAAATGCACGTTTTTTCTGTTAATAACAGCTGGATTTGAGATGATTTATAAAGTAGGTAGAGAATTAGAGGTTGAAGTCGCTGACGTAGCTTTTGGGGGCAACGGCGTAGCTCGTTTAGATGGCCTTGTTTGTTTTATTCCTTTTGCCATTCCCGGTGAAAAAGTCAAAGTAAGAATCACAGCAGTTAAAAAACGTTTTATAGAAGCAGAGATTGTCGAGATTGTTGAGCCATCAGAAAATCGCATAGAGCCTGCATGTGAATTGTATGGTCAGTGTGGTGGTTGTCAGTACCAACATATAAATTACAGAACTCAGCTTAGTTTAAAAGAATCACAGCTTAAACAGGTTTTGAGCCGTATTGGCAGTTTAGACGAAATGCCAGAGATTGAAAAAATAATCCCTTCAGAAAATGAATTTGCTTATCGCAATAGAATTACCTTAAATGCTTATAAAGATCCAGATGATCACATTATTTATGGTTATAAACATCTGAATAATCGCGAAACTCTTGATGTAAGAAACTGTCCTATAGCGAAAGAAGAAATTAATGATATGATTCGCGTTCTTAAAAGAACTCCCTGGGGATATAAAAATGCTAAGCGGGAAAAGCCTAAAGCCGCGACTTTGCGTTGGAGTGGTGAAGATGAGCCGGTGATTTACTATGGCAGTGCTCCGAAAGGTATGCCTTGGCGTAAAGAAACTTTAAATGGCAGAAGCTTTAGAGTGCCATTAGGCGCTTTCTATCAAGTTAACCCTGAAGTTGCTGAGCATTTATTCAATATTACCAAAGAATGGCTGAATGTTTTACCTCAGCCAAGAGTAATCGATGCTTTTTGTGGTGCAGGCTTTTTGTCAATGGGACTTGAGGATAAGCATGTTATCGGTATTGAAGAGAATGATGCAAGTATCGAGGCTGCTAAACACAATGCGTTACAATGGGGCGTTAAGTCTTTTAATTATATCGCTGGCGATGCCAATAGGCTGATAAATAAGCATTTGCGCAACAAAGGTGACTCTACTATTTTGATTATCGATCCTCCACGAAGAGGTTGTGGAGAGAAGACGATTGAATCTATTCAAAAACATAAACCGTCCTGGATTCTTTATGTTTCTTGTGACCCAGCGACTCTGGCTAGGGATTTGAAAGGAATTTGTAACGATGGTGATTACAAAGTGAACAAAATGGCTTTACTGGATATGTTCCCTCAAACATCTCACTTTGAAACCATGGTCTTGCTTGAGCGGGAAGAGAAAGATGTTTAACACAGAAGGTGAAGAATGGCCTTGTGGGTCTGTCGGGTATGTTACTATAGTTGGCCGCCCGAATGTAGGGAAATCAACATTCCTTAATCACGTTTTGGGATATCACTTGGCGGCTGTTTCCACCCGTCCGAATACAACTCGCAAGCGTTGGTTGGGTATATTGAGTGATGATAATTCACAAGTGATTTTTGCAGATACTCCAGGCATGCATGAGTGTAAGAATAAAATGCATGAAGCTATGGAGAAGACCATAAAAACCAGTATTTCGAAAAATGATGTAGTGCTTTGCATCTGCGATGCGTTTCGAGAGTTTGGTGACGAAGATGAGATGGTAGTTACTTCGTTGGCGGAGTGTGGTAAGCCTTGTGTCTTGGCCGTTAACAAAACGGATATAGCATCTAAAGAGAATGTCAGGAAAATTAAAGAGAAGTACCTTGAGTATTTAGGCGATATTCCTGTTTTCGAAATGTCTGCGAAAGATGGAAAGAATACTAAAGAGCTATTGGCAAAAATAACAGAGCTCCTGCCTAAAGGCCCATTTATGTACCCTAAGGACCAGGTGGCGGACGCCTTTATGCGTGATATTGCGGAAGAGATTATTCGCGAATCGGCAAATGAGTTGATTTTTGATGAGATTCCTCATGCTTTAACGGTAAAAATTGATAAGTGGCAGGAGACTGATAAGAAAGTCAAAATAAACGCCACAGTTTATGTCGAAAGAGAGTCTCAGAAGAAAATTGTCATTGGCGTTAAAGGTTCAATGATAAATAAAATTAAGAAGAATACTTGCCAAAAACTGCGTGAAGATATTGAAAAGTTTATTGATCTGAAGCTTTATGTGAAAACAGCTCTGGATTGGCAGAATAAAGGTGGCTTCCTTAAAGATATGGGGGTTGTGGATAATGACTGATAAAATTTTTATTCGCAACTTACAGCAAAATATATTAGTTGGCATCAATCCAGAAGAAAGGATTCATAAGCAACCGGTATATGTCAATGCAATCTTGGATGTAGACTGCAGTAAGGCCTGTTCGTCTGACGATATTCAAGACGCCGTAGACTACTCGATAATTCACGATGCGATTGTTGAGCACATGAATACTTCACATTATGATTTAATTGAGACTTTGGCGGAAAATATCACAAAAATTTGTTTGAGGGACAAGCGCGTCTTATCTTGTACTGTTTCAATTGATAAACCACAAGCGTTACAGCATGCAGAAAGTGTAGCGGTGGAAATTTTCAGGACAAGATAATGACAGTTGCATACATAGGCATAGGTTCAAATATTGAGCCAGAGAAGCATATACCAATGGCAGTAGAGCGTTTAAAGCAGTTGTTGGATATAACAGCGATATCGTCTTTTTATAAATTCCCGGCTATGGGGACAGCTCAAGGTCAAGCTGATTTTATAAATGGTATGGTCGAGGTAAAAACTTCTTTGACCGCTGAGCAATTAAAGTTTTCTGTTTTGAGAGAAATAGAATACGAGCTTGGAAGAAATAAAGATATGCCTAAGCACTCTGCCAGAAAGATGGATCTTGATTTGATTTTATTTGGAGATGAAGTTATTCCGGATCTAAATGTTCCAGAGGCTGAGATTAAAACCCGTCCTTATGTTTACATGCCTTTGCTGGAAATAACCCCGCAGATTATTTTGCCGAATGAAGATGGCACTTTGGAAGAGTGTCTCAATGACACGACAGGAAAACCTGAAGTCTTCGAACTGATTTAGTTTAGCGCGGTATTTGCACACAGTTACGCAGGTAGACGTTCAATGTTTGAAAGTCAACTGCGCTCACCGTAAGGGCATCAGCCTTACCTTTGACAGTAATTTTCTGGGTTTCACTGAGTGGAAAGCCTTCGGGAAGTAATGAGTAAAAGCTATAGTTCATGACAATGTCAGTATCTAGTTCTTTCGAGGAGGTCTCAAGCCTAAAGGCAGTATTTACAACGTCTCCCATAATTGTGTTGTCTGCACCAATTCCGACAGCAGCCTGGCCATAGTTGAGGCCAACACCTATTTGAAGAGGGTGACCAATTTCAGAGAATTTATCTCCCAATTCAATCGTGACGTTATTTAGGCAGTGTGCTGTATTTAGAGCAGATAGGAGGCTATCTGTATCGCCAGGTTCTACTTCCCATTTTGCGAGAACGCAGTCACCTATGAATTTATCGACGATGCCGTGGTTCTTTTCGACGATATTTTGTACTTCTTGGAACCAGTGTGACATGAGCTTTGTAAGTGACTCAATTGGTAAGTTTTCTGAGATACTAGTGAAGCCACGAATGTCAGAGACTAAAACTATAATCGAACGAATGTCGGCTTTAACATAGTGCATGGTTTCTGCAAAGTCAGTTGCAGTATTATCCAGAGTATCTTCTAGAGCAGGAGCTTCAATAATGTCCTGGCTGAAACCTATAATGGTGTCGCCAATGGTTATTTTGTCCCCATCCTTTAAGAGCATAGGCGCACTGATTCGTCGGTTGTTAAGGTATATGCCATTTCTCGAACCGGTATCAAGCAGATAGTACTGTTCTTTGCCGACGGCTCTGATAACTCCATGGTTTCTTGAAACGAGTGGGTCATGTAAATGTAGAGTACTTGACTTATCTCGACCAATAGTCATAATTTGCAGGCAGGAGAATTCCTCGACCCTGCTGTCTTTATGAAGTATTTTCAGAACTGCGGGCATATAAACGCTTAGTTATTTTCTTCTGTTGATACTTGTGCTTCTTGAAATGGATTCATTATATCTCTGTCAAAAAAGTTGTTAGTTGACATCATCCACGAGTAAAGTTTCTTCTTAATTTTTGTCGAGGTTGAATTGTTGATGTTTTTTCTCGCACCAACAAATACTTCATTCATATGGACCAGTCTAGTGGCTAAAATCTGTGCAATACCAAAAATAAGCTCTGGCTGAGTTTTCAAATAGTTGGCTGCGTCATCTATGAGGATGAATGTAGAGTCTTCAGTGACTTTAACTTCAGCACTGGTATCTCTTCCAAGTAAGACTGACATATCCCCAAAAACAGCTCCTTTGACGTCGACTTCACATAATTCTTCGCCATTTGCTGTTACTTTAACACAACCGGATTGCAGGATATAAATTTTTGAGCTTTGTGCACCTTCTTCGAGTACGTTGTCACCAGCTTTAACAGTGATTTCAGGTAGATTTAAATCTTCAATATGGTTAATGGCCATAGCCTATCCTCAGTTGTTCCCTGTTTTTCTTATGAATGGACACATTATTATATTAAGAGCTCTTGCTTAAAATCAAGGTTCACAAGTATAAATGACGTGTCAATATCATACGCAAGAAGTACACCATTTTACAGTTTGAATGAATCGCCTTTATATAGACGCTTGTTTTTGAGTTTTGAAGAGCATTGCCCAAGAGCGCCGGTTTCGGCTTTGATAAAATCGCGGTTCTGGTCAGATTTTTCTTTTTTGTTGAGGACGACTTCTTTAACAGACTTACCATCGCAAAGGAAGCGAATAACGCTGCCTTTAGCTTTGCGTGCGCTGGAAAGTATTCTCCAATTTTGATTATATTCCTGGTTTTCCTGCTTAGAAAAAATAAATCCAGAGAAGTGGTGTTTATGGTTTCGTCGACCGGCAGCATTGGAGATTTTTTGCATGAAAGGCATTAAAAATCTGTTCACATTAAAATGGCACCAATTATTTTCAGGCATTGGGCATTTTGAACTTTGGGGACAGGGAAAGTGTATTGTGTAGTTTTTATCGACAAGTTTATCCCTTACATTACGCAGTCTTTGAAAGTGTTTGTTGGTACCTGGCTCAAGGATAAGAAGGTTACCGAAATTCAGGGTCTCCAAGATATTCATATGGCCAGATGATTCGATCAGGGAATTTCCAAAAATAGTCATATGGTTTATTTTGGTAATTTTAGGCTGATTGGCAATCTCTTCTTGCCACTCGGCAAGTTTGAACACTGCGTTGATATGACTGAACTCATCAATTTTTATGAGCTCATTATACAGACTATGAGCGATTTGGAGGTTTTCGCTGGAATGGTCAACGCCTTTAATAGTACGGATTTTTTTTAGTTGCTCAGGGAAGTGTTTATGGAGATAGAATAAATAAGCCCAAAGAAAAGTTCCTGGGCCACAACCATATTCAGTAATATCGATAATATTTGAGAGATGTGTTTGTTGCCATTGTTTTGAATGATTGTACATCACCCAAAGCTTAGGTATGTTAGCAGTCATATAGTACAGAGCATATGATTTCGCAACTTGAGAACTATCCCAGCTGTATTCTTCTTTGTTGTAGTTTTCCTGAAGCCAATGGTTATTGAGTGAAAGCAAGGGCTTGAGGATTTCTTCAGAAGTGATCTCTTCCTCTTCGAGTCCTAGAGAGCGAAATAGCCACTTTTCATACCAATCAGGGAAGGTTTGTTTTAATTGTTGTTCAGTTGCCATGAAGAGTATCGCTCTTTAAATTTGTAATCTTTTGGAAGGCGGTCTTTGATTTTCTTATTGATGATGATTTTGCTAAGCTCTCTTTCTCCAGGCATGCGAAAGTGAAAACCTGCTTTTTCTCCGATTTCCATCCAGGATTTGGCTTCGCCATCTGAAAGATTAAAAGTTTCACCTTTAGTTGGGGAATGCACAAAATGGTCGAGAATGCTTATGATGTCATCTAAATGAATCAAGTTCAGCATTTTTTTGGGGTTGCGAATAAGACCTTTGTAGAGCCAGTTTACCGGATCTCTATCTGGTCCATAAATTCCAGCAAGCGCAAGAATTGTAGCTCCCTGTTGTTTCAAAAACTCTTCACCTTGTACCCTTAGAATGCTTGTATCTATGGGCGAATCTTCATCAATTCTTTGTTTTTGTCTTTTAATGATATATCTGGAAGTACTGCCTAAAACTATCAGGTTTTTACAGTCTTGAAGTTTTTCCTCGTAAAACTTTTGAACTTTTTCCAGTGGAGTTGCGGGGAAGGTCCAGATAATAGTTTCTGCTTTTGGCAAATTTTTCCAGGTCGCAGGGTTCTCGAGATCAAAGGAGGGAGTATCTTTATGGGTGACTTTTCTTCTGGTACCTATGGCGTCTGGGTATTTTTCACAATACGTTTTACCAACATAGCCTTTGCCGAGAACTAAAACTTTCATTTAAAATCCGAATTTTTAAATGAACTATATTATGCTCAGGGAATTTTCCAATGCTTGGTTGGCCATAGAAATTATTTCTTCTTCTGAGAGTTCGTTTAAACCGTACTTTTCAAATATTTCGGTTTTGTGTTTCAGAGAAAAAGGTTTAAATATCGAGTCATTAATTGATTGGTGAAGAGCTATAGACTTTGCCAGATAAATAATCTCACATAGGCTTTGGGAGTCTTCCGGAGAGTTTTCAGGAGCCAAGTGCCAGCGTACTGCAGAAGTTATTGTTTCTGGAAGTTGCCAATAATTACAAAGTATCTCTCCACATTCACGATTTGAAATACCGATTATCTGAATTTCAGTTTCCAGTAGAGTAAGGCCTTCTTCTTGAAGATAGTTTACAATACTTTTAGTGGATTTTGAAAAACCAAGTTCCAGGATCAACATTCCAACACCATGAAGTAATGATGCCGTGAAGCATTCGAGCTTTTTAGGTAGGTATAGGTTGGGGTTTGAAGCTAATCTTTTGAGCAATAATTCTGCTGTGGAAGCAGTGCATAAGCTATGTTCCCAAAAGTTTCGCGAGTCATAGCCGCCTTTTTGATCAGGGAAGAGATTCATGACACTGTCAAGCAGTGCTAATTGTTTCAGTAAATTGACTCCAAGCCGTCCAGCCGCGACTTCTAGTGCCGTCACTTTCATAGTACCGCCAAATTTTGCAGAGTTAGCGACTTTCATGATTCTCATGACTAATGAAGGATCTCTTTTAATAATGTTAACAGCTTCGTTTAGTCCAGTACTTTCATCTGCTAATGCATTCATGATAGAAAGAGATGTTTCTGGCAACGCTGGAAGATTATCCAAGTTTTTGACGTAGTTGAGGATGATGTCTTTCACGATTTTTCCAGTGTGTTATTTGCTTCCTAGAATCATAAAGAAAAACCGAAGACCTTTCAATTCAGTCCATTTTTTAATCCGCTAAATATCTCCGCCGGAAACTAGGAAAAAATGTCTCTTTTTACCCAATGGGGCAAAAAGTTCCTAGTCATTTTTTACCTGATTAATCTTCTTTATGAAAATATTTAAATTCATAAATATCTTATTATTAGTTCTTTGTGTTGTTTTTATTGTACTGTATGGCACGCTGGCACGGTCACTGCAATAAATGATAGTAAGAAATTTTAAGAACAAGATTTTAAAGGAGATGAATATGAATATGACTCAGACAGTGGCAGCTGATCTGTTATACACCGCAAGCCATCAATACAATGGTTTCTCCAAACAGTTAGAAGTGGTGCTAGAGAAAGAGATTAGCTTTCCTGAAGGAATCAGTGCTTTTGAGGATTATAAAAATTTCACTTTCAGAAAAGAGCCAAGACTGAAACCGTTTATTTACATGCATTCAAGTCTCGATCCTGAGGTTTCATTTGTATGTGTGGACCCTTTTATCTTAAATCCATCTTACATGATCCAGTTAAACAGTGAAACATACTCAAATATAGATGTGCAGGATATGGATGATTTGATCGCTCTTTGTTTGGTTTCTGTTGGAAGAGATATGTACACGACGACAGCAAACCTCATGTCACCAATTTTAATTAATGCTCGCTCACTTAAAGCAGAGCAGGTAATTATGGAAGATGCGGAAACTGAGCTCCTCAGATACAATGTCTGGAACTCTATCGGTCAAGCTTCAACATCAACAAACTTCAACACAAAAGTAAACTAAGGAGTAAGAAAATGGGAATGCAGGTTTTTAATAACTCAGCTGCATTTAATGTATGGTCGAATTATTCGTCAAATACAACGATGATGCAGAAGGCAATGAATCACTTGGCAACTGGTGTAAAAGGTGCAGCGGATGACCCGTCAGGCATCGGTATCAGTGAAAAAATGCGTAGCCAGGCTCGAAATGTGGCAATGGCCCGTTCAAACGTAGATAACTCAATATCATTGATTCAGACTGCAGATTCATGGTTACAAAAAATGAATGACATGCTGGCTCGTATGAGTGAATTGGCAATCGAAGCAAACGATGGTACCAAAACAGTAGAAGACAGAGCAAACGTACAGATTGAATTTTCTGCTCTGCAAAATGAAATTAAGCGTATTACTTCACAGAGTACAGCGGCAGCTAAGTACAATGGCTTGTACTTGTTCCGTGGTGGTAATGGTATTGCCATAACTACTGGTGATGGTGTCGAAAGCGGCTCAATTAAAGTTCAGGTTGGATCAGATACGGATCAAACAGTTGATCTACAATTGGTCGATTTACAGGTTACCAATACTGAAATTATCGGCACAACAGTAGCTTATACTTACAACTCTGCTAATGTGACAACTGGCTCTACAAGAGATACTGTTTCATGGAGTTCTATTGTCGATAATTCCGCGATGAGTGTGAATACGCAAAACTCAATTGGTAAGATTGCACATGCGATTAACTTTATCGCGAATGCAAGAGCACGTCTGGGTGCACAGCAAAACAGAATGGAACAGACAAAGTCTGCGTTGCTTTCCTATGAGGACAACCTTCGTGCCTCAGAGAGTAAAATCCGTGATGTAGATATGGCCTTTGAAACTACTCAGTTTTCTAAGTACCAGATCTTAACACAGGTTGGTAACTCAATGTTAGCACAGGCAAACCAATTGCCACAGCAAGTCCTTCAATTACTTGGGTAATTGAATGAGTTTGTGAAGAGCTAATGGAAGATATTACCTAAATCGGCAGAAAATGCCCCGGGAAATGCAATGAAGTGAGTTCTCGAAAACCTGGTACGATTCTTGAGTGGCAAGAGTTTAGACAAAAATATAGGTGAAGAGATGTTAGGCGATGAAAACTCAATAGCACTGCTCAGCAAGATGATGGAAATGTCAACAGGCCGGCAAAAGGTTATTGCTCACAATATTGCAAATGCAAATACTCCAGGGTATTCGCGGCGCGAGTTAGAATTTGAAGACAAGTTAAAAGAAATTCTTTCAAGTGGATCTTTAGATGATCTACATAAGTTGAAAGGTAAAGTTGTCTTGGATGAGAGCGGCGCTCCGAGAAATGATGGGAACAACATTAACATAACAGAAGAGATGAATGAGATGTCACAAAATGGGGTCATGTTCAGCCTAATGCAAAAGGCTTTCAAATCCAAAGTCGGCATTATCAAGTCAGCTATAAGGTAGGAGATGAATCATGGGATATGAATTAATACCAGCTTCGACTATCAGTAGCTCAGGCCTTCGCGCAGAAAGTTTGCGAATGGAGGTAGCAGCTAATAATATAGCGAACTCTCAGAGTACATCTCCTCAAGGTAAAAACCTTTACCAGAGAAAGATTGTTGTTTTTGAGACTATTTTGAATCAAAATGTCAGAAAGAATAACGGCGCAAATTTGGGTGGTGTCCTTGTTAAAGATGTTGTTGCTTCCCAGCGGAATCCGATTGAAATATTTAACCCTTCACACCCGCATGCTGACGAGAAAGGAATGCTGAAAAAACCGAATATTTCCCCTTTGGAGGAAATGGTGGATATGATGACGGCGACGCGAGCTTATGAAGCCAACTTGCAGCTCATGAAAGAGAGTAAGAAGATGGCAGAAAAAACTATACAGCTTGGCGGACAGTCATAAAAAGTGTATATTTAAAAGAAACAGAGGCTTTTGGATATGATCAACGATATAAATCCGCAGATGGAAACTTTGCAGACTCAACTTCAAGAGTTGCAAAAACTTCACCAGCAGACTGCCGAGGTCACTGGAGATAAGGATGCACCTGCTTTTGATGAGGTCTTAGGTCAGTTAATACAAGACGTTGACGTCGCACAGAAAGAAGCCGACAGTTCAATTAAACAACTTGCTGCTGGGGAGTCAACCAGTATTCAAGATGTTGTCATGAAAATGGAAGAAGCGGATATTGCTTTCCAACTCATGAAAGAAGTTCGAAATAAGCTTTTAGAAGCCTATAAAGAAGTTCTGAGCATGTCGACTTAAACAGACTCGATTTCTTAGTTTTATTTTTTGTTGAGGACGAGCGCAGCTTCTATAAGTTGCGCTTTTTCTATTTGAGGAGCCTTTGCCATTCATTTATAAACTTCTGAGCAATTTTTTTATTATCGATGATGAGTAGAGATTCATCACTTAGCTTTGCTGCATTAGTCGAGAAGTTGTAACTGCCTGTGAGTGTTATGGACTCATCAATAATCATAAATTTATGATGCATATGCCCGTGCTCTTTGAAAATAAGTTGCGGTTTTATGCCATTGTTATTTAAAAGCTGTATAATTTTATCACCGTATTCACCCTCAGCCTGTTTACCATCGACTACAAGTTCAACCTTCACACCTTTGTTTTTAGCATTTATGAGGGCTCTAGCGACTTTAAAGCGAGTGAAAGAGTAGATTGCCACTTTTATGTTTTTCTTTGCCTTAACTATATGACTGACAAGTTGGCCTTCGCAGTCCCGGTTAAAAACGACTTGAATTGACTCTGTATGGGCCATTTTCAGGAAACAGAATAAAAAGAAAATTGAGAAGAGAGTTTTTTTCATCATATGCCCTTATTAGTATTGAAAACAGATATAAAAGATGTCACTTAGCTGACATTAAAATTTCAATAACTGACAATAACGCACCAGGGTTTATTATGCCATTTGACAGCGGTAACATTTCTTTCAATGTCTATAAAGTCTTAGAAGACATCCCAGAAGATCACCTAGAGAAGTTTTCCGAGCATGCAGCTTGTTTGCCGGAAAAAGTTACAGATACTCCAAATCTTGGTTGGGTAGCCAGACATTTACTGGAAAGAAGAATTGACTCGGATACCGCTTACGTCGGAGACTTTCTTCATCTCCATTTTAGAAGTGCAGTTCGCAAAATTCCAAAGTCACTGATGAATGCAGAATGTATGCAGCGAGAATTGGCACTTATGGAAGCAGAAAAGATAAGCTCTGTTAGCAGAAAGCGCAAAAAAGAGATTAAAGAAGAAGTTGAAGAACAGTTATTGAAGTTCATGCCTCCTCAATTTTCCGGTATTCCAGTCGTTTTTGATAATGAGACAAATATCCTTTATATCGGCTCAAGTTCAGTGAAACAGAGCGACAATCTTATAAAGTTATTTATTGAAACGATCGGCTGTGAAGCTGTGCCGCTTTCTCCAGTGGGGGAAGCTATGCGTGCACTGGAAACAAATAGTGTACAATTCGATCCAATTGATTTTGCAGGTACAAATCTTAATAGTGGCGATGAACTCATGCTTGGTAGAGATTTTCTTACCTGGATTTGGTACAAAGTCGAGTCAGATACACCAAAATTTACTGTTCCGGATGTAGGCGAGTTTACTGTCGGAATTGATGGGCCACTAATTCTTTGTTCAGAGAATATGGGAGCTCATGAATCAGTTCTTAGAAAAGGTTTGCCTACATTGAGCCCAGAAGCGCACCAAGCCATTCGTGCCGGTAAAAAACTTAGAAGCGCTCGTTTATCTTTTGTTCGTGGCGATGAGATTTGGACATTCACACTTGATGCAGACTTCTTTATGTTCAAATCTGTAAAGCTACCTGATGGCGAAGCGATGGATAGGATTGCCAGGTTTGAAGAAAGAATTGAATTCTTAAATGTGCTTCAGCAGGCTTTTTATCACCTTTATCATGAGTTTATCAAAAGTTTCTCAGGTAAAGATCGCTCCACTCTAATAGAAGATGTTCACGATTGGGCAACTAACAGACTTTACCACAATCCAGAAACTCACAGCGAGTAATGAGGGCTCTTTTACAGAGAGTCACCTATGGCCGAGTAATGATCGCCGGTGAGATTAAGGGCGAAATCGACAATGGTTTCGTCATTCTTCTCGGAGTAAGACATGATGATACAGAAAAAGACGTTGAATACCTGGTAGACAAAATGTCTGACTTAAGGGTCTTTACTGATGCCAATGGCAAATTTAATGACTCTCTCATGGATAGAGGCTATGATTTACTTGTTATTTCGCAATTCACTCTTTATGCCAATACTCGAAAAGGGAAGCGTCCAGGCTTTACAGAGTCAGCCAGACCTGAAAAAGCTATTCTCCTCTATGAATTATTTAATGAGAGATGTAAAGCTCTTGGGGTGAAGGTTCAAAGTGGTGAGTTTGGCGCCGACATGAAAGTGACAATTCACAATGACGGGCCCGTCACCATTATGCTTGATTCAGAGGATAAAATTAAACGTTGAAGAGAAAGTGTGTAATAATTTAGCTTTCCTCAACAGTTCTTCCTTCAATAATACTTTTCTACAGCAGCTGAATCTTGCCTTATCGGCTAGGCGGTTTAATGTGCCTGTATTCAAATTTTAAATATCGAATTTAACCATAAACTGGAGTTGAACGTGAGCCAGGATTTTGATGTTGAGCATTATGCCAAACTGTCCAGACTGACTTTAAAAGAAGAGCAGATCCCGATGCTTAAAAAGCAAATGGGGGACATACTGGAAATGGTTGATGGCATTTCAGAACTTGATATAGAAAATGTCGAAGGCACTAACTTTGCAGTGACTGTTGAAAATGTTATTCGTGAAGATGTTGTTGGTCAGTCAGTAGCAGTAAGCGAAGTAGTTGCAACCTTCCCTGAGTCGGAAGATAACCAGAACCGCGTTCCTCAGATGATTGAAGAGAAAGAGGATGCAGAGTCATGAGTTTGATTGATCTTACATTACACGAAGCTGCAGATAAACTTGTAGCCGGAGAAGTAACTTCACGTGAACTTTGTGAAGCGTTGCTGTCTAGAATTGAAGAGGTAGAAGAAAGAGTGGGTGCTCTTGTTTCTATAGATGACGAAAAAGTCATTGCTGCTGCAGAAGAATCAGATAAGCGTCGAGCTGAAGGTAAAGCTTTTGGCCGCTACGATGGTCTGCCGATTACAATCAAAGATAACATTGTTGCAAAAGGTGAAGAAGCCCGTTGTTCTTCATCAATCTTGAATGGCCTTGAGAATATTTACGATTCTACAGTTGTCACCAAGTTAAAGGATGCAGGTTGTATCGTTTTTGGTAGAGCGAACATGGATGAATTTGCCATGGGCTCAACAACAGAATCAAGCCAAATTAAGAAAACAGCAAACCCGCATAATCTGAACTGTGTTCCAGGTGGTTCTTCTGGCGGTTCAGCAGCAGGTGTTGCCTCCAAAGAGTTTTTAGGTGCTTTGGGTTCTGACACTGGTGGCTCTATTCGTCAGCCAGCATCATTCTGCGGTATTGTTGGTTTGAAGCCAACTTATGGTTTGGTTTCGCGTTTCGGTCTGGTAGCCTTTGGTTCTTCTCTAGATCAAATTGGTCCTATGACAAAAGACGTTCAGGACTCAGCATTGATTCTCGATATAATCAACGGTGAAGATAAGATGGATTCTACTTCACTGCCTGGAAAGATTACTGACTTTGAATCTTCTCTGCAAGGTGCAAGCTTTGCTGGTATGAAAGTTGGTATTCCAAAAGAATACTTTGAAGTAGATGGTATGGAAGCAGCCGTTAGACAGCGCGTTGAAGAAGCTATTGAAAATATTAAAGCTCAAGGTGCTGAAGTAGTAGAAGTATCTTTGCCACATACTAAATATGCCATTGCTACTTATTATGTTATTGCAACTGCAGAAGCCTCAACGAACTTGGCACGTTTTGAAGGTATTCGTTATGGTAACCGAATCAACGAGACTGGCAGAATTCTTGATCTCTACAACGATACTCGTTCACAGGGTTTTGGTGAAGAAGTTCAGCGTAGAATAATGTTAGGTACATATGTTCTAAGTACATATGATAATCATAAGTACTACCACAAGGCTCAGAAAGTAAGAACTCTTATTCGTCAGGATTTTGAGAAGGCTTTTGAACAGTGCGATGTTTTGGTATCGCCAGTTTCTCCTGAGACTGCTTTTGAGTTTGGGACTAGTTCAGACGATCCAGTTAAACTTTACCTGGCGGATATTTTGACGACGAGTGCTAATCTTGCTGGTATTTGCGGTATTTCAGTACCTTGTGGAGAGGACGACAAGGGGATGCCGATTGGTTTACAAATCATGGGGCCGGCTCTTGGTGAAAAAGCCGTCTTTAGAGCAGCCTATGCTTATGAACAAAATTCTGAATTAACTTTAAAAGAAGCGGAGCTATAATATGTCTGAATGGAGAGCAGTTATAGGTCTTGAAATTCACGTTCAGGCCAAATCTGAAACGAAAGTCTTTTGCAGCTGTAAGAACTCTTATGGCGATGAGCCAAATACAAATACTTGTGCGATCTGTCTTGGGCACCCTGGGGTTTTACCTGTAGTTAACCGTGAAGCAATTCACCAGATTGTTAAAGCCGGTTTGATGACAGATAGTCAAATTGCCCGTTACTCTAAGTTTGACCGCAAATCTTACTTCTATCCGGATCAGCCGAAGAACTTCCAGATTACTCAATTTGATTTGCCTTTCTGTGAGCATGGTAGAATTCCAATTGGTGGTAAAGGTCTCTCAGGTGAAATGATTGAAGAGCGTTTTGTCGGTATGGAGCGTATTCACCTGGAAGAGGACGTTGGTAAATCAACTCACTTTGATGACGAGAAGTACTCAACTGTTGATTATAACCGAGCAGGAGTTCCTCTGCTTGAAACAGTTTCGATGCCGGAAATGCATAGTGCTGATGAAGCTTATGCCTATGTTCAGTCTCTACAACAGATTATGAGATATGGTGGAATTTCCGATTGTGATCAGGAAAAAGGTCAATTCCGTTGTGATGTCAATATTTCTATTCATAAGCCCGGAACTCCTTTTAATACTAAGGTAGAGATTAAAAACCTGAACTCGACTCGTCACATCTGGCTTTCGATCAATTATGAGATTGAAAGGCAGACTGAGATCTATGAAAATGGCGGCTCTATTCGTCAGGAGACACGTCGTTGGAATGATGCTCTTGGTGAAACTGTACATATGCGTTTTAAAGAAACTGCAGATGACTACCGTTATTTTCCGGAGCCGGACCTTCCTCCAGTAGTACTGTCAGAAGAGCAGATTAAAGCTTTTAAAGCTGAAAAGCCAATGACTCCACTTGAGTACCGCAAGAAGTTTGAAAAAGATTTTGGTGTTACTGAGTACGATGCTCATGTTTTGACTCTGGAGAAATCCACTGCGGACTTTTTCTTGAAAGCCGGTGAAAAGGTTAAGAAGCCTAAAGCCATCGCAAATATTATGATGAATCAGTTAAATGCCTTATTGTCTGAAAGTGGTAAGACTCTTGACCAGACTAAGCTTGAGCCGGAACATCTTGTTGATTTGGTTAAGCTTGTTGAAGCAAATAAGATTCAGAAAAATGCCTATGGTAAACTTCTGCCGACTCTTTTAGAAGAGGGTGGAAATGCCGAAGAGTTGGCTAAAGCTAAGAACTTAATTGTTGAGCTTGATGAAAGTGCTCTGGAAGCCTGGGTTGATGAAGCAATTTCAAATAACCCTAAAGCAGTTGCAGAGTACAAAGAAGGTAAGCAGAATGCGATTCAGTTTCTTATGGGACAGGTTATGCGAGCTTCTAAAGGTAAAGCTCCAGCACCAATGGTTATTCCTATGCTTAAGAAAAAGCTTAGTGAATAATTATTAGTAAAGCTTAAATCAAAAAAGCCGGACTGAATTTCAGTCCGGCTTTTTTGTGATCAAATCAGGCTTCTGAAGAAGCCTTTAATGAATAATTCCAAATTAGAACTTGTATTTAAAGTCAAACTGGAAAAGTTCGCCTTCATCAGTTCCGTCAATTTCTTCAGCCATCACATATTTAGTGCCGATGGAGAAATTTTTGGTAACTTTATAGCTGGCTTTAAAGATGTGTGCTTCTGCATTTGTTTGCTCGGAGATGGACGATGCAAAGTCACTATCTGTTAGCTCTCTGTAGGCCGCATCAGCTTCAATATTTGCATATTGGTATCCAAACTTCATCTTATCTACTGATATATCAGCCCCGAGAACGAAACCAGTATCTTCGTCTTCTGGGTCAAGAGTGTTTTTAGGCCCAACAGCTTGTGATGTGCCATCATTATCAGCACCAATATTTACGAAATACTCTGCATAAACATTGTATCCAAAGCTATCAGTTTTACCTTCAAAGCCAGCATAAGCATGAACGATTTGGAAATCAGTATCGTTGTTTGACCACTCATTGTCATCGAATGCATCATCAGCATCAAGGTCAGTCCATTCATCTGTGATTGCCGAATTGTAATGGAAATAACCTAGAGCTGCAGTTAAACCGCTTTGTGATACACCAGCCTGTACGGCAAAAAGTTTCGCAGAGTCTTCAGCATCTTTGTCGTAGTTGAAAACTTCGTAAGCACCAGCAGTTGCAAAAAAGCCACTATCATTGCTGAATTGGCCTGTAGCACCGACAAATCTTACATCGCTGTCGTACATAATGCCAGAGTGTATAAATGGGTTTTTATGCTGACCTAATGTTAAGCTTATACCACTGTCAAACTTGTGTTTAGCGTAAGCGTAATCAAGGCTAATATTACCTGTCTCAAATGCACTACCTTCAGAGTAAGTGTCATTTGCTGATATTGCACTTGAGCCGCCAGTAGCTAAACCAGCGCCGATTTCCCAGCCTTCATTCGTTTTCCAAAGAAAGCCAAGACGGAAACGCTGACGGAATCTGTCTTGTTGCTTTCCTGCTTTACTGTTTGCATCATCGTTGCTATTATCATCCCAATCAGCATTTTCCCATCTTACTCTCAAGTCACCTTTGAAAGTCAGGTTTTCAACATTGCTGCCAAGTGTTAATAGACTGCCGCTGTGATCTGCAAGAGCACGGTCTACTTCGTTCTTGATGTAGTGAGTTAAAGCTTCATTGTGAACAGCTTCCTGCTCAGCAATTTTGCTCTGAAGAGCTTCTATTTGCTGTTGTTGCTTTAGAAGCATTTCTTTAACACTTAGATCTTCTGCCATTGCTGGAGAAGATACTGTACAATAGCCGCAGATTGCAGCAATAGCACTTAGTTTGCGGATGAGCATTTTCACCTCTTATTATTTTCTGTTTCCCTGGCAAAGATTATTAAGAAAATCTTTACGTTAATGAATTATAAACATACATGTTAAAAAATTCACACTCATTTTACTCACGGTTAAGGGAATATTAACAGAATGTTGTAATAAAACACCATTTGAGCGAGTTTTGAGTTCAATATTAAGAGCGTTAACTGTTAATTAACTCTTTATAGTTGAGTAGTTGGACCAGAAGTCTAAACAAACATTTAATAGTTCATTTTTGTATTTCTTTTTATGAACAAGAATATAGTAAAAACGACTGAGGTCTAAAAAGGGTGTTTTTAACTCAATGAGTTCCCCATGCTTAATTGACTTTTCGATGCTGTAGATAGATAGGCAGCTTATTCCCATACCGGATTCAACAGCACTTTTAATTGCTTCGGTATTTCCTAGCTCAAGAACAACATTTAGGTTATTGATTTTACCTTCCAGAGAACTTTCAAAAATTTCGCGACTTCCCGAACCGTGTTCGCGGAGAATCCATTTGGCATTTTTGATATCTTCTTCAGTGATAGTCGTTTTTTGTGCTAAAGGGTGTTTGGGAGAGCATAATACGGCGAGCCTGTCTTTGCGCCATGGGGTTACTTCAATTGATGAATTGTGACAGGTACCTTCGATGATTGCCATATCTAAATCAAAGTTTAAGATTTTATCTATGATCACTCCTGAGTTTTGAACATTCATGGATATTTCTATTTCAGGAAATTCTTTTATGAAGATGTCGAGGAGAGGAGGGATGACATAGCTGCCAATTGTAGTGCTACAGCCAAATTTAAAAATACCGGCAGGAGCAGATGACTTTTTGCTGAATTTAGTTTGTATCTCATCAACTCGGTTTAGGGTGTCCACTGACAAGGGTAGTAAAGCCCTGCCTTTTTCGTTTAGATGTAGTTTAAGGCCTTTGCGGTCAAAGAATTTATCGCCTAAAATTTTTTCCAGTTCAGCAAGAGCCATACTGGCGGCAGGTTGAGATAGGAAGAGTTCAGATGCCGCATGGCTTACACTGCCACAACGAGCGACGGCTACAAAAACTTCAAGTTGTCTAAGTGTTATATTCATGCTGTTCTCATTCTTTTATTACTACCTCAACTCCTTTTTTACGTAGGAATTGGACAATGTTTTGTTTGTCGTTGTGAAACTTTGAAATAGTCAAAGTTTTCAAGTTTCTTAGCTTTAAAAGTATATTTATGTCTTTTACCGCAGAATTTGAAATATCGAGAATTTCTAAAGGTTGGTTTCTAAGAATTTTTAAATCAGTAATTTGCGTGTGAGAAATATTCAGACCTTTTAATTTTATATCTTTGAGTGGATTCAGATTTAGGAACTTTGAGTTAGATAGATTGAGAGTCTCCAGTGGAAGTGAAGAGAGTACTTTTAAGGAGAAGGCAGGACAAGAGCTTAAATCTAAGCTTTTGACTTCAAGACCATGGAGAAGCTCAAGGCTTTGTTGATGAACCTTTTTAAAGTTTACTGGTACGATTTTCCAGTTAATCGAGTTCTGGACTTCGATCCTCGCTCCATTTGATTTGTTTAGTTGCTTAAAAAGGTCAATTGCCATTTTGTTCTTGTTTTCAATGCTCATATTCTGATAAAGGGTATTGATAAAGAAGGGTAAAATATTTTTTAAGTCAGAGTGTGTTAAAAGGCTGAGGATAGCGTCGTTTGTTAAATTTTGATTTTTTTGTAGTTCTTGACAAAGAGCAGCTAGTTTTTGATTGGAAGGAGTGTTGCCTTTTTGAAATACTTGAAGAGCGCCTGAGAAGTCATGCCGGCCAATCTGCAGTTTCCCTAAAAGTGACCAGCCTTTAATGTAAGAATTGTCTAATTCTGTACAAATACGAGCAAAATTGATTGCCTGCTTAAAATTATAAGCTTTTAGTTCTTCTATAGCCTTATTGTAAAAATCCGGAGCTACACTGTGACCTAGGTTATCTTTAGCAGATTTTTGAAACTGTGCTTCCTTCATGGCATCAAGAGCCATAGCTTCTCTCTTCTTGAGCTCAATTAGGAAGTAAGAAACAAGCGTCGCTATTATTAAGAAAGAACAGAAAATCAGCGTCGAAATAGTTTTGTTCCTCTTAATGAGAAGATAAATCTGAGTCTTGAAATCGGCTTTTTGGGCATCTGTGGCAAAACCATCCAGGTAAGCTTTTATTTCGCTGGCAATTTCATTAGGGCTTTCATAGCGCTTGTCTGGGGCGACAGACATAGCTTTTAGGGTTACAGCTTCTAAGGCTTTGGGGACATTATCAGAGACTCTTAGGTGAGGAGGAACAATATCTCCAGTTGTGATTGAGTCAACAATTGTATCCAGGTCTGAGCTATCGATAGACTTTTCGAGTGTAATGATTGAGTATAAAATACAGCCTAGAGCATAGATGTCTGTTTTCTCTGTTATTTCAGCAAGGTCATCTACCTGTTCTGGGGCCATGTAGCCTGGAGTGCCTTTTATGGTGCCATTCAGGGTTTGCCTTTCGATTATTTCTGATATTTTAATTTCTTCAGTACTTTGGTTGGGTAAATTAATATCTTTCGCCAGCCCCCAATCGCAAAGTAGAACTTCCCCGAAATCACCAACTTGGACATTATCTGGTTTCAGGTCACGGTGAACGATATTCCTTGAGTGTGCAAAGGCCGTGGCATCACAGATTTTTATAAAAATTTCTAATAATCGTGGCAGTGGGAAGCGTGCAACATACTCTTCTTCCTTGGCTCTTAGCTTATCGAGTATTTCTCCAAGAGATTCTCCGCTTAGCAGCTTCATGGTAAAGTAAGGCTGGTTTTGTTGATCAACACCTATGTCATGGATTGGAACGATATTTGGATGATTGAGTCTGGCTAAAATTCTAGCTTCGTGAAGGAACATCTTTAGATCAGAGATCGAAAACTTTTCGGCTTTCATTTTTGCTATAGCAATTTGACGATAAGTCAGCCTATCAGTCGAGCGTATGATCTTTTTCATGCCTCCCTGGGCATGAATTCGAGATTGTGAATAGCGGCTGGAGTCTTGGCGGATTGCTTTGATTCTATCAATCTCATAGTCAATCTTACTTTGCTCTGAGTTGGACTCTTCTTTAGCTTGCTGGTAAAATCGGCCAAAGCCTTTTTTCATAGACTCGAAAACCTGTTTGTCACTTTTACTGTTGTCCATAAATACCACTCTTAGTCGGTTTCTGCTCTAATATAAGCTGAATTTATGGAAATGCCGACAAATATAAGAGAAATGTACTTATAAGTGGTGTCTGAATGTCAGGTGAAGAACAATAGAGAGCGAGTAGTTTAATGGGAATGTTGAAATTTAAAAAAGCTCATCTCTACAAAATATTCTGAGAAGTTAGAGCAAAATACCATGGAGTTTTAATTCCTGAATTAAGTTTTAAAGATAGGGGGCAAAGGCTATATTGAGCTTAAAAAACGGGTGGTATGATTAAAGCGATTACATGCTTTTTTATAAATATTCTTCTTATTGCAAACATTGCTTTGGCAGATAATAAGGACTTAGGTCTAATTGTCGAGGGAATGTTAAAGCTGGATGAATTATCTAAGACCTCAGTAGACAGTTTTAAGAGCTATTCTTACAAAGGTATTCAGTCAGATAAGATTTTGCAGAGCTATCTTGAATCATCACTTTTATTGAGTTGGTTCATTAGAGATAAGCAGCTTTTCACTAAAATGGTGGTAGAAATAGAAAAGAAGTCACCTATGTCTCCCATTCTTATTTATAAAACTTCTGTAAACCTTCAAGATACATGTCAGGCGTGTGAAGGAAGTGGTATTGGCAAAGTTACCTGTTTGGTTTGTAATGGAAAATCGACGTGTACCAATAGCCTTTGTCAGGAAGGAAAAGTTAAAGTTAGAGATAAAGAATTTGGTGTAATTCTGGTGGATTGTAGCATATGCTTGGGGGCTGATATTTGTAGGAAGTGTAAAGGAGAGGGAACTGTCCCAGGTAATTGTGCACCATGTCGAACCACAGGTATGGCTTTTAGTAAAGAGAAAGTAAAGATGCTTCTCAAGGATAAATTAATTGTTTTAAAGCAGTTGATTGAAGACAAGGATAAGGCAAAATTTGAGTCTTTACAAAAATCAAAGGGTTTAGTTAAGATAAATGGGGAATGGATAACTCAAAAACGTCTGCAAGAGTTAGAGGTTGAGAGGAGCCGCCTGCAAGAAGCAGCCGCTAAGATGAGGCTTAAGGAAGAGCAGCAGGGGATAGATAAATCAGGTGAGTCACTTTTAAAGGCGCTGACGCAAAAATTTAAAGCCAATAGTGCTGAGACTGCAGCTATAGTAGAGAATTTTGTAAAAAGAAATCCAAAGTCAAAGATGGTTCAGCCTTTAGCAAAGAAACTTTACTTCCTGCAATTACTTCAAATGGCCGAAGAATATGAAAGTCGTGGACACATAGGTAAAGCAGTAACGGCTTTAAGTGAAGCTGTAAAGATAGAAGATTCACCAGAATTGAGGATTAAGATAAAAAGTTTAGATGAACAGACCATCGGTCTTTAGTTAGGGGGTAGTTAGATGAAAGAGAATTTTTTGTTTGGAAATTTATTTATAAAAACTTCGAAGCTCTTAGCTCTGGTTACTTTGATGGCAGGCATAGTACTCAGTGCTGTTTTGGTTTTGCAATGGCGGACTCGTCATGAGAATATGATATATAAAAACAATCCAGAATTAATTCACAGCCTTACTGTTTTGCTAAGGGATTATGGCCAAACGAAAAATAAAGTGATGCAGCTTCATCGTCAGTTAATGACCAGTAATGAAGAGGAGATTAAGCTTTATTTAGATCCTGAAGTTTACGAGGATTATACAGAGGTTGAGCATTTTGAAGACCTAAAAAAGCAACTTCAGAGTATTGAGAAGAATTCAGAAATCTTCAAGGAGTTGGTTTTTAAGAACTTTTCTGGATCTGTAAACTTTCTTCTGGAAAAGATGAGAGAATATGCCCTTTTAAAAAAGTGGATAAGTGAGAATCCTGAAGGTGAAAAAAGTCAAGAGGAAGGTAAGGAAGGTGATTTTTATCTTATCTCTTCTCCGGCTGAAACATATGAAAAGAATGTTTTGTTACTTAAGGAGTCTATTGATTACTTAAGTAGCTTGAAGGCAAGTGTTGAAGCTTCTGAAAGTAAATCGAATATAGATACAATGCTGAACCATTTAGCTCAGTACCAGAATATCATGCGCAAAGTGAACGTGGCTTTGGCAGTACAGGATGAAAACTTTTCAGAAGAAGATAGCGGGAATAAAAAAAGAGTTTTCATTGTCATGGATGAGTTAGAGTTGATGAAGAAGAATATTCGGGAAGCTGCAACAACGAATTGGACTGTAGATCAGCGTTTTAAAACCACTTTACTTCTTGTAGAGAAAGAATCTGCTAAGTGTGAGGTCTCTAAAACTGATTTACAAAGCTTGAACTATGAAAATACTTTCCGTTTAATTACAGTAATAGTCATAACTTTATTTTTGTCAGTTGGGCTTTTGGTAAGCTCGGACGTATTGAAGGCACTATTTCAAATGGCCTCAGAGGACTCAAAATAATGAGCATTAAAAAAGCCCTGCCAAGGTTAGCAGGGCCTTTGGGTGTATAAATAATCTTTTAATTCTTTTCTTTGATCAAAGTTTTTAAAGTCTTTGAGATTTCTTTACAAAGTGCTTGTTCTACATCTTTTTTATCGATCTTTTGAGGGATTTCGATACAGAGTCTTAAATCTAGAAATTTCTTTGATGAATAATCTCCTTCTGTTGAGTCATCATCTTTACTAGCAGAAGGAGATTCCATTTCAAGAGCGCGAATCCCACTGGGGATTTCAACAGAGCTTTCAAGGTGAGCTATATAAAAAGAAGACTTAGAATCTCTTTCGAGGAAAATTTTTGAATCTTGCAATGCAGCGGCTTCAGACAGGGCGCCTATGTCTTCAATATTTACTATATATTTCTTCATGTAAAAAACCTCTTAATTATCAGTTAACTAACCATTAAGAAAGTTGCATGCCAAAGACTCTTTTGAGCTTAGAGTGCAAAGAAAGAGCCCCACAAGTGGGCTCTTTTTGTCACATTATTGATTTAGTGGGCTATCTGAGGCAGAAGGTGCTCAATTTGGTAGAAACGGTGTAATATCAGCTTTACGGCTGTTAAGAGTACCTTGTTTAAATTTAAAGACAACGATAGGCTCAGGCAGGTCATTTTCGAGGAAGTCATAAGTCGCATGTGGGACCGTAACTCTAAGAATGCCGGCGATCAAATCACGTCCGTCACTTGCTGGACCTTCAATAGTCATATGCATTTTAATCTGATTAAACTTTGGACTATCCTTCAAATACTCGAGGAACTGTCTGAAGCGAGAAGTAGATTGGTCACTATCGTAATTAACGCTTAGCCAGATTTCGTCTTCTTCGCCATTATCAGGCATTTTTCCTTCATAGGCTTCTTTTCCACCGGCAATAGTTGAGATCATATGTAGGAAGAAATCAACTTCTGAAGATTTAGAGCGAACAAAGTTTTTTATGCTGAACCAGTACTGTAATAACTCAAACCTCTTCTCATTGAAGGTCGCTCTATTGCCCGAGAATATTTTAAATTGACTCACGCAGCAAGTCTCATTCTGAATCTTTCTGTCTTCAAAGCAGCGACCTAATGAAGCTTTATCTAACATCCAAGTGTTGATGACTTCTTCACGATAATTATATATGCCTTTATAGAATGAGTAAGTATCTTGGTTTGTCAGAACATCCTGAATCGCATTTTTAAGGAATCTAGGGGTTCTAGGGTAGTGTGTTACGTCGAGTACCTCTACTTCCTTCTTTAGCATAATACTTTTCAGGCGATTGATCAGTTCACAAACACAGATAATATCTCGCCAGCCACTTTTGCTGAGAAGGTCAGTGTCATCTATAATTGCGTTTAAGAAGAAAAGGTACTCTTGAGTTTCACGCTCAGGTGAAACGAAGAATTGGCTTCCAGCATTGTGGTGGGCCTGCTTTTTCTTAATAAGTCTTTCAAAGAGCCTAAGGTTTTTGGCATCTGAATCTGCGGCTTGTAATTCTTTGATCTGCTCATCAATTGAGGTGAGACTCTGACCATGAGTTCCATATCGGTCATTTAGGAAAAAGGCCTTTTCGGCAGTCAATACGTTGGCCGATTGAACATCTGCCACAGTTATTGTCATACAGCTTTTAGAGTTGATTGTAGACTTGTGGTGATCTATGGCAGAGATAACCTCTATACATTTGGCTACTTTGATTTCATCGAAGTTACAGAAGTCACGCATTGTGACTGTACCTTGAATAGCCTTCTCAACGTCTTCACGGTGAATAACACCAACAGGAATCAGTCTATCTTCTTTATCTGGGAAGCAGACACTGATGTGCCGGTAATCTTTGATCTTATCGACAATCTCAGTGTATTCAGCTTTAGTGGTCAAGTAACTTGGTTGACGCCCAAGAACATCACTTTTGATTGCCATGGCGACGTCGATACGGTCAAAGTGCTCACGAGATTTGCGAGTTGCTGCAATGAGGGCAGTATAGGCTTCATTAAAGAGTGAAAAAACATTTGCAGTGTTTGTATTGAAACACTCATCCAGATCGAAGTTGTCCGGGTTTATAAATTGACGCAGAGCCGACTCAAAGGCATTGAAGTCTGTACCCGTTTGTTCATCCATGGTATCAAAAAATTGCTTGAGCGATGCTTGGCAGCCATTTTCAACCTTAAGAACTTTTTTAAGGTAGGCATCGAGTTGGTCGTACTCTGAACTATTGAGGCGATGTAGGTCAAGGCCGCGCTCTGGGACCTTTTGATTGAGAATCGACTCTATGAAATCCTCTAGTTCAGCTTTCTGAATACTTTTTTTAGTAAAGATGTCTGTAAGTCTTCGAACCATTTGTTTTTCGAAAATATTCAGGCAGATGTTGAGTAAGCGTTGAATATGTCCAACAGAGTCAACGTCAGAAACACGCCAGTCACCAACATAGTAGCCGTCTTCGTCAACAAGGATAATGTGATTTTCATGACGGTTATGTCGGAAGTCTCGGATGTTACTCTCACCCGCGACACGGATTAAGCGGTTTTGTCTAACCAGATCCATGGCTACAGGAGAAATCATCGCTTTTGCTTTCGCGACACGTGTGAAAATTGCTGGCCCAAGCAGGTCTAAAAATAGTTTTGATATGACCGGTCCAGGCTGCCCTTGTGGCATATTCCAAATTGTCATAGCACCACCCACACGGCAAGCAAAGGCATCTAGCCATCCGACAAATGATGCAGTACTAGAATCAAGGTCTGGTGGATTATGAGCAGTTACGATGTGACTGTTGTTGTAGACTTTTTCGTGGCCGACAGGGAAAAGAGTCTGAAATTCGTCCCGAGGGATATATTTACCGACGATTTTACCACGAATTTGGCGGTTTTCTTCGTAAGAGAGGCCAGAGTGCTGATTGAGCCAGTGCTCAAATGCAGTTTGGTTGTAATTGCCATCCAGAATATTGTTTTCAGTTACCCTTTGAAGGTAATCAAGTAATTCGCAGAGAAGGTAGGATTTAGCAGGCGCTTTCATAATGAGCTCAAGGAGAGTTTCATTAACTGTTTTGTTGCGCTCAATACTGGTCTTGTTTCTAAATTCTTCAGAAGTGAATTTTTTGAGAGCGTCATCGCTGCCTTCAAAGGCAGTTTTTTCAAAACTCAAATCACCAATTAACACTTCCCCATCTAGAGGAACGTTATCAGATTTTTTGGATGGCATTTTTAACCCTTCGAGTCTAAGCCTTGTTAATTTATCATCTATACTTATTATGTTTACTTCTGGTAAATCTTTCAAGCTGAATTTATTTAAGATATACACAAAACTGTTAAATTTTTAACAACTCAATATACAGGTCGGTATGTTTTGCGCGGAGTGAGGTTGAATTGTTTTGATTTAGACTTTTCTAAAAAGGCTGTTTTTCAGCCGGGTACAGTGGCGGCATTTCAGCACTTTCAAGAAGGCTGGATTGCTGGTTTGAAGTCGTCTGAAAGTTACTTGGTTGATTGGTGGGCTGCTAATCTGAGTCAGATTTCATATAGGTCGGAGGGGGGAATACGAGAAGAGCTTCAAGATAAGGGCGAATTCCTACAAAGTTTTAGAGCCGACACCCAGTATGCCTATCTATGTCGTATAAATGGTCTCAAGTTTCTGGTGATACAGGGTTCATGTACTTTTAAAGATAATGTTTTGGATATCAAGTTTTTCAAGAAGCGTGCAGAAGAGGCAGCCTTTCACCGTGGTTTTCTTGAAGCTACAAACAAGCTGTGGACTGATCTGCAGCCGGTACTTGAAGAAGATCATAGCATTATTTTGTGTGGTCATAGTTTAGGGGGAGCAATTGCGCAAATTATCGCGTCAAGGACGACAGTGAAGTGTCTCATTACATTTGGAGCACCTCGAGTGGCAGGCTGTGAAATAACATCTTTAATAAAGGTTCCTTATCGGCGTTATATAAATTGCTGCGATGGTGTGACTATGTTGCCTCCAGAAAAATTTGGCTTCAGGCATACCGGGAAACTGATATTTATAAATGATAAGCAAGACCTGGTTGAGCAGGAAAGTCTGCGAATGAAATGGAAGCAGTCTTTTAAGTATTTTTTATCTTTAAACTGGCTTAGACCGAGTCAGGCTCTAACTCGTTCCCTTACAGATCATAGCCCCGTAAATTATAGTCAGGCTATAGCACGTCATCTTATACAAAAAGAGCTTGAAAAATAGCATTTTAGATCGACTTTCAGCAAGATTAAATTTTAAAGGATCAATATGAGTAAAGTTTACGTTTTCCCTGGACAGGGTTCCCAAAAAATCGGTATGGGCGAAGAACTGTTTGATAAGTATGCGGACTTGATTTCACAGGCAGATGAAATTCTTGGTTATTCTGTTAAGGAATTGTGTCTGCAAGGCTCAGTAGAGAAGCTTTCTCAAACTCAGTATACTCAACCGGCACTTTACATCGTTAATGCTCTAAACTTTTATGAAAAGCAAAGCGAAGACAGTGAAAAGCCAGCCTACACTGCAGGACACTCCTTAGGTGAATATAACGCTCTACTTACAGCTGGAGTTTTTGACTTCGCTACAGGCTTGAAACTCGTCGCAAAACGTGGTGAGATTATGAGCAAAGTTGAAGGCGGTGGCATGGCTGCAGTTCTTGGTATGTCTGCTCAAACGATTAGAGAGACTTTGGTGAGTTCTGGTCTGGATAAGATTGATGTTGCCAACTTTAATTCTTCTAAGCAAACTGTTCTCTCTGGTATGAAGGAAGATATAGTAGCTGCAGAGTCAGCCTTTAAAGACGCTGGTGCTAAAAGATATGTTGTTCTTCCTGTAAGTGGAGCTTTCCATTCAAGATATATGGAAGCACCTCAAGAAGAGTTTAAGGCCTTTGCTTCTCAATTTGAATTCAATGCTCCAGAAGTTCCAGTAATTTCAAACATCAACGCTACGGAATACGATGCGGAAAATATTCTTGATACACTAGCTGGTCAAATTAGCAGTTCTGTACGCTGGGTTGAAACAATTGAATTTCTTAAGAGCAAAGGCGAGTTTGAGTTTATTGAACTTGGCCCGGGTAAAGTTTTAACTTCTCTTATTCGCCAAATCGGCTAATTGCGCTTTTTGCGATTTAAGTGTTCGAAGATGGTTTCGGCCATCTTTGAACCAATCCCAGGAACTCTTGCCAAAAGGTCTTCGGGAGATTTTGTTCTCAGGTTTTTAACGGATCCAAACTCTTTAAGGATCTGCATTTTTCTAACTTTACCAATACCTGGTATATCATCAAGAATTGAGTCTGTAATTCTTTTGTTTCTCAAACTTCTGTGAAAAGTTATGGCAAATCTATGGGCTTCATCTCTTAGGTGCTGAAGCATCTTCAGTGCAGATGAATCTGTCGGTAGGAATATGCCTTCGCTTTGATTAGGCTTAAAGAGAATTTCATAACGCTTGGCCAGGCCATAAATAGCGATGCCGGTAACACCTATTTCAGCTAATGCATCGCAGGCATTACTCAACTGACCTTTACCGCCGTCAACTAGAATCATATCCGGCAGAGGTTGCTCTTCCTTAATTAATCGGGAGTATCGCCTTTTAACGATTTCCCTCATGCTGGCAAAGTCATCAATGCCTTCGACCGTTTTAATCTTAAAATGCCGGTAATTTTTTGTGTATGGTTTACCATCTCGAAATTGGACCATACTAGCGACAGCATTTGAACCTTGAAAGTTGGAGTTATCGAAACACTCGATGACTTTAGGTGGATTCTCAAGATTTAAGTACTTTTGAAGTTCGTTAACAGCTTCAAGATCCGAACGTTGTTTTAAGGCAGATGTCGCAAAATTTCTTTGCGGTTTGAAAATCGACTTTATGTTTTCGATAATGTCACGTACTACAGCAGCTTTCTCAAAGCGACCAGCCTGAGCATGTATGCTCATTTCGTCACTTAAATCGGTGATTATATTTGTGACTTTACCATTTAGTACAGTCATAAGTTCATTGACGTGATCCATATACTGGTCGCGATTAACGGATCCATTACAAGGTGCTGAGCAATTTGCTAAAACGGACGCATGGCAATGCTTGAAGTCTTTTTCATCGGGAATGAGTGGAGAGCATGAGCGCAAATTAAAATATTTAGTCAGGAAATCGAGTGTGTCACGAAGGACTCCAGCTTTTGGAAAAGGACCAAAATAATTGGCGCCGTCATCTTTTCGAAGCCGAGTCAGAATTAGTTTAGGAAATTTTTCTCCGAGATGAATTTTAATGAGAAGGAAACGTTTATCGTCTCTCATCAATATATTATACTTCGGTGCATATTCTTTAATAAGACGGGATTCGAGTAAGAGCGCTTCTGACTCAGATTTAACAACGTGATACTCAAAATATGCTATACTGTTGATTAATGATCGTAATTTAGGATCAGCAGTACGCATCCTCGAAGGCTGAAAATAATTAGACAGACGCTTTCTTAATGACTTTGCCTTGCCTATATATATGACTTGTTTAAACTGGTCTCTGTAGACATATACTCCAGGATCTTTAGGAATGTCCTGAGTACGATACTCAGTCCTCCGGAAAGAACTCATTTTTCAGGAACCGGAAACTCAGGCGTTGGAAGTTTTATCTCTTCTTTTAAGCTGTCCAGGTTAATTTCAACCGTTGGATGATCTGCTAAACTTGTCTGAGGGTTAAGCCACTTCATGTAGTAGGCGGCAAAGAGCAATATTCCCAAGAGTAGAAAGGCGGTAATGACTATGATCGTGTTGAGCTTACTCGCCGGTTTAGTTGCTTTTCTAGCGTCATCATCACCAACACTCATGACATGTTGATCGCCACTTTCATTTTCTCCTACCTGTCTTTCATAGCTTTCGATAAGAGGTGTATGAGAAATGTCATACTCTCGAGCAAGTTGGCGAATATAGTTTAGTATGTAAACTCTTGCTGGGAGTTCATCAAGCTCATTGTTTTCTAAAGAGATGATGTAGGAACTTTTGATTCGTGTAACTTCAGAAGCATCTTTTATGGTGAAGCTTTTAGCTAAACGTGCTTCTTGCAAAAGAGCACCAAGGGTTTGAAATGAGTCATGAGTAGTGATGTCGGCCGCAGTTGAAGATTCTTTTAGTTCTTCACTCTCATCAGTATTTGTAATTTCTGGTGAGTCAGGAACATCGTTTTCTTGCTCGGATTCGATTTCATAGTAGGTTTCTGCTTTGAGTGCAAAAACACTTTCTTCTGCAGTTGTTGGTGTATTTTTATCAGACTCAGTTTCTTCAGCTAATCTGTCTTCTATTGAATCTTCCAAAGTATCTTCTTCGATTTCCAGGCGACTATCTTCTTCGGCGTCACTCTGGTCTTCTTGATTTTCACTTTCCTCATCCTCTTCAGGTTCATGCTCAAGAGAAAAAGTGCCAGTTTCTTCAAAGAGTGGAGTCGAGTCAGTTGCTAAAATATCTTCAGGCTTGGAGTCTAAAATGTCGTCGATGTTACTTTGCTGCTCTTCAGTATATTCATCTGAAATATCAATTTCTTCAGATGTTCCAGAGCTTGCTTCTGGATCGGCCTGATTTTCGAAGTCAGCTTCTGCCTCGATACTATTGTCAGCCTCTAATTTATTAGTTTCAGAAGTATTCTCATTGACAGAATCAGTTGTGATTGCATCCCGTCTTTCAGAGCTTGTTTCAGGCTCAGAGTTAGTTTCCTCTGTACTTTCCTGAAGAACTTTTAAGTAGGAGATAGTTTTTTTGTCGGGATCGCTGTATTCGCTGTAATCGACAGTTTCTTCATCCATCTCACTTTCGTAATCTTCGAAATCATCGGCTGCTTCAGTTTCTTCCTCTGAATTACTTTCCTCAACGTCCTGTTGTTCTTCTTGTACCTCAGCGGCCTTTTTGAGTAAAAGTGGCCTTGGCGCAACTATGACTTCAGGACTTGGTGTCTCTTCGTCGTAGGAGCTATTGATTTCTTCGTTTGAATCGCCGGCAGGGGGTTCTGGCTCTGCAGCTTTTTTTAATAAAAGAGGTTTGGGCTGCAGCTTTTCTTCGATATTCTGCTTTGAAGCTTCTTCGTAGTCATTCATTTCCTGAATTTGTTGTTCAGGAGCCTTCTTTAACAGAAGAGGTTTAGGCTGCAGGGTTTCTTCGATATTCTGCTCTGAATCATCCCATGATAAAGGTAGATTTTGCTGTATTGAATTGTCATCATTATTCATTTGCAAAGCCTCCTATTCATCGCCGCTATCAATTCTATCAAGGTAAATTTCTCGTTTGGCAGAGCCAATCTGAGGACCTACAATACCCCGTTCTTCGAGAGCTTCCATCACGATTGCAGCTCTATTGTAGCCAATTCTTAACCTTCTTTGAATATGAGAGGTTGAGGCACGTCTATCGCGCTTAATAATTTCTATGGCTTTGTGAATCAGCTCTTCATCTCCATTTGAGAATGTCTCTTCAGGAAAAAGCTCGCCTTGTTCTAGAGAATCTTGCTCTTCTTCATCACTTTTGAAGATATCTATAAAGTTTTGTTGTTGTTGTCCAGCACAGTGGTTAACGACGGTTTCGATGTCTTGATCTTTAACCCAGGCACCTTGTATACGCATGATGTTCGACGAGCCAGGAGGCATGAAAAGCATGTCACCCATACCAAGTAGTTCTTCAGCACCTTTTCTGTCCAGGATTGTTTTAGAGTCAACATTTGAAGAAACTTTAAAGGCAATACGAGTAGGAAAGTTGGCTTTGATGACACCCGTTACAACATCTACACTTGGACGCTGAGTTGCGATGACCAGGTGAATACCAACGGCACGGGCTTTCTGGGCAATACGGGCGATAGATGTTTCAACATCCTTTTTAGCCATCATCATCAGGTCTGCCAATTCGTCAATGATGATAATAGTTGTTGGGAGTTTATCCGGGATTTTGTTGCCTTCACTGTCAAATCCGGGTTCATCTGGCTTTTTAACCCGATTGTTAAAAGCCTCGAGGTTTTTAACACCTACTGCAGCAAGCAACTGGTAACGGCAATCCATTTCAAATACAGCCCAACGTAAAGCACTTGGTACTCTCTGTGGATCGGTGATTACCGGACAGATAAGATGTGGGATTGTATTGTAGCCGGTTAATTCGACAAATTTTGGGTCAACCATGATCATCTGTAGTTCATCTGGACTGAACTTAAAGAGAAGACTTAAAATAAGCGTATTCATGAATACGGATTTACCGGCACCGGTAGCACCCGCAATCAGTAGGTGAGGAGCCTTGGCTAAATCCATTATTATCGGTTTTCCACTAATGTCTTTACCAAGAATGACGGGAAGCATAGCTTTGGAGTTTTGGAACTCTTTTGATTCCAGTAGGGCTCTGTAACAAACAGGAGAAGATTCGTCATTTGGAACTTCTATACCAACTGAACGTCGCCCTGGGATAGGAGCTAGAATACGAACCTTTTCAGCCTGGAGCTCCATGGCGATGTTGTTGTTTAAGTTGGCAATTTTTTCAACTTTAACACCTTTTTCTGGAATGATTTCGAAAAGGGTGACTCTCGGGCCCGGAGTGGCATTGCCGGTTAAAGCTTTTATTCTGAAGCTGTCGAGAGTTTCCTGAAGAATCTCGCGCTTGCGATTTATTTCATTTTCATCAACAGTAATTTGTTCATTGACTTTGTCGATGATCCCACAGGTTGGAGTCTTGTAGGTGGATGTGGCGTGTTTGACAACAGGGGAGTCTATATCATCATCGTTGATGATATCAGGTAAAGGCTCAATTTCACCAGGATCAACATATTCAGTCATATCCGGTTCATTCAGTGCAGTTTCTTGGATGTCGTTAGCTGATTCTTCCACTTGAAAGGCTGGCTCTCCATCATCAAGTATACCCGGTACATCTTCAAAGCCATCATCTTCTTGAGGTGATTTTTTCTTCAATAACAGAGGTTTTGAAGCTTCTTGTTGTTCTGAAGCTTCATCTTGAGTTGTTTCATAGGAGAGAGCTTGTTGTGAATCTGCAATGGCTGGCACGACTTCTGTTTCACTGGCTTGTTCTTCGCCTTGTTCTTCAACACCGAGCCTTTCGATGGTGTTGAGCTGCCTTCCTGGGCGAACCTTCATCCAGGAAAAGACTGAATTGACTTTCGTGATGACGTTACTTGCTGTGTCGTGAAGCTGAGATTTACTTTCTTGATTTTTTTGTTTGGTCTCATTTTTGCGCAGGTCGATTTCTTTAACTGTTGCTGGAGTTTCTGTGCTGACTTCTTTCCAGAGTTTGTGACTATAGTGTCGCCAATCATAAAGCCAGATTGTTATAAGACCTATAAGAATCATTGTGGATGCAAGGATCGTACAGCCAACTGTATTCAGTATGTACTTGAGCCAGCCAAACTCAGGGTGGCAAAGAGTGCTGCCAAAAGCGCCGCCTGGAATTTCTTTGAGGTTTAAGATGGAGCAAAGGCCCGATAGAAATTCAGGATAACAACCTAAAATCATAGCAAAGCCCAAAACTGTAAGAGTATAGCCTCCTACGTAAATCCAGTTAGCTGTGTGAGTCAGTCCAAACAGGTGCCGTAGAGTACAAACAAAAAGTAGGATTACGGCAGGATAGGCGGCGAGCCCGATACTAAGAAGGATGTAAAATGAAAACCTGGCACCTAGAGCACCAATCCAATTGTGAACGACAAATGAATCTGTTGTACCGGTGACCTGGCTGCCATCGCGTACATCAAATGAAAGTAAAGAGAGTGTTATTAATATATTTAAAAGTATGAGAATTATAGTGAATGATTTGTTTTTAAGTCTAGCAGTAATTGTTGTCAGTGGTGGATGATTATCGTCTAATGCTTTTTGAGGCATTGCTATCCCTGCATTCATGGTTGATTAAATGTTATCATACACTATAATTAATAATTATTCTTCAACAATCTAAAATGCGTCTGATTAAGGAAAGAAATGGATCTTCACATTTACCCAATGCTATTTAAACCGATTTTTAAATACCGACTTTGGGGAGGTGAAGAGATATACAATTATCTCAGTATTGACAAGCAGAAGACTGAACAGCCTGTTGGAGAATGCTGGTTTATAGCAGATCGAGAGCTGGATCAAACAAAAATTGCCAATGGTCCATATGAAGATATGTCACTGGAACAATTAGTTTCTGAATATCCAGCTAAGTTTGTTGGCAATAAGCACAAGTCTACTGATAAATTTCCTTTGATTGTAAAGTTCATCGATGCTGAGAAAAGATTATCACTTCAAGTTCACCCAGATGAGCTTGTAGCTCGGAAGTACCCGGGTTCAGAAGATAAGAATGAAGTTTGGTACATTGTTGATCATAAAGAAAACTCACAAATCTATGCCGGTTTAAGGCACGACAGAACTCAGCTGCAGTTTCGCACTAGAGTTGGTACGAATGATATAGAGGAGTGTCTACAGGTTTTCCCTTCCCGTAAAGGTGACGCTTTTTACCTGCCAGCGGGAACCGTTCACTGTATCGGTGGAGGTAACCTAGTTTTGGAGATCATGCAAAATAGTGATACTACATACAGAATTCACGACTGGGGAAGACTGGACGATGATGGTAATCCTAGAGATCTACATGTAGAGCAGGCATTAGAATGTATTCATTTTAAAGACAGGGCGCTCCCGTTAGTAAGAGCAGATCAATCTCCTGTCACAGCGAATCGCAAAAAAGAACTTGTTCGTAATAACAAGTATTTTAAGTGTGAGGAAGTAAAATTGGTCGATGGCTTTTTTAGCAATACATCTCCCAAAACTTTTCACATACTCGTTCCGGTAGACGGTCAGATTACAGTGACTTGTGACGCTGGTGAGTTTAAAGTCGGAAAAGGTCAGCCATGTCTTCTTCCAGCAGCTTTAGGGGCTTATAAAGTCTATCCGGAAGAGGGGCAAACCTCAACTTTTTTACGTGCTATGCAGAGCATGTAACTTAAGTCTTTTCTAATGAAAAAAGCTTTTAGAGACTTGCCAAAATTAATGACTTAGTGGCATATTTGAACTGGTTGAATATTAGGTTTGGGTAGTGCTCATATGTTATAAATACCTAATGATAATTAATTTAAAATGGTTGGACAAACTGTTTTAGTCCACTATAATGAGCGCCCCTGATAATTAACTGGAGGAGACTGCATGAGCAGATCCAGATTAACCCGTTATGTTATTGCGTTAGGGCTTTTAATGGCTTGTTTGCCAGGTTGCCAGCATGTAAAAAAAACAAAACGGTCACTCAGTTCTTACAGGTTTGTTGATACAACAACAGAAAGATTTACGAAAAGAACTGAGTTAGCAGCTAAATTAGAAGAAGCTAAGCCAAGTTTCCAGGAAACAGTAATTCAGAGAAACTTGCAAGAAAAGAGGATTCAGGCTCCAGTTGAGTATACAGAGTCTGTCCGAGATGGTAAGAAAACTTACTTAACTGTGACTGCTTATTGTCCATGTGCTACATGTTGTGGCTGGAGAATTAATCGTCATGGAAATCCTGTTTACAACTATGGCTCCCAAAGAGGTAGTCGTAAGAAAATAGGCTATACATCGACCGGAACAAAAGCGGATATCGGTACGATTGCAGCCGATCCACGTGCTATTCCATATGGAACCAGACTCGAAATACCAGGTTACGGTTATGGGATTGTTGAGGATACAGGTGGTGCCCTACGAGGCAATCATGTTGATATATTCTTTCATTCACATCGCGAAGCAATGCGCTGGGGCGTAAAGAATATAGAGGTAAAACTCTGGCCACCAGCACGCTGAGACTAATTTACTGAGCTGCTCATAAGAGCAGCTTTTTTATACCTTTGTTGTATGAAATTTTCCACTTGAGTTTATATTCTCCAAAAGGTTTTAGGAATTTTCATATATGTCGATAGATCCGAGATTGCTAGAGTATTCAAATAAAATCAAGAGTTTTGATGCCTCGTGGCGTCAAAAAACTGAAGAGTTTTTAGCAAAATTAGCGATAACTGACGCAAGTCTTGGAGAATTAAGCGAATTGGCTATCAAGCTGGTTTCAGTATCGAAAAAATTGACACCTACCGTGACCAGTAAATGTGTAGTCATTATGGCTGGTGATCATGGAATATCTTCCGAAAAAGTCAGTAAGTATCCTTTAGTGACCAGCTCTCTTGTTAAAACTATCTTAGATGGTAGCGCAGCAGTAAGTATTCTTGCAAAGGAAAATAACTGCGATTTAAAGGTAGTTGACATGGGAATTGTCAACGCTCTCAAAGAGTTTGTTAAAAACGATAACTTTTTCTCCAAGTATGTTTCTACAGCTGGTACTCGAAACTTTTCGAAAGTATCGGCTATGTCAGATGAAGAATGCTTGAAGGCTCTTTTGACAGGTATTGAAATAGCCGAAGGCTTCAGTCATAGGTATGATATATTTGGAGTTGGTGATATAGGTGGTGGGAATACGACTTCTGCAGCTGCTATAGCATCTGCTCTACTCGACATCGAACCGCTTCAATTAGCTGGTGTCGCGAGAGCTCAGGACGAGGCTCATTTAGCTCATAAGAGTAAAGTGATTCAAGAGGCTTTAGCATTTCACAATTTAAACTCAGAGCAAGGCTTTCTGGAGATTCTTACTAAAGTAGGTGGCTTTGAGATAGCCTCATTGGTTGGTTTTATAATTGGTGCAACAGCAAGGAATAAGCTTGTTGTTTTAGACGGCTTTACATCAAGTGTAGCAGCATTGTGCGCCCAGCAACTTTGCCCAGATGTAACAAACTATTTAATAGCTTCTCACCTCAGTGGAGAAAGTGGTCATACGATTATCTTAGATAAATTAGGTCTGAAGCCATTATTGCGTCTGAACATGCGCGTAGGGCAAGGTGTTGGAGTCCCTATGGCATTCAGTTTAATTGAGAATACTTCTGCATTATTACGCTACTTAAGTCATGCAGATGAGATATCCGGTTAATTGAGGTCTCTGATAATACTCTTAAGTTCTATACGGATTTCTTGAGTTAAATCTTCCTTTGAAATCGCTTTTAGCTTTTCTTTGAGTGCGTTGTTACTAATAACGCCCTTTTGCTTGTACAGGTTAACAGCTTTTAATAGGTTAGGGTCTTTAAAAGGAAAGAGGATTTTATCAATTCGTCTAGAGAGCGGTTTACTTTCTCGGCAAATATTCTTTAGCCTGTGAAGCTCAGTAGAAGAAGCAATGGGTTTAATGACTATTAGCCTTTGTAAGTAATCCAATTTTTTATTTATATAGCTAGATAGAGCGCGATAAAGCTTTTTACTTTGTTCTTGTTGAATACTCAGAGGAGAGTTTAGAGAATTATAATAAGCAAAAGAAAGAATTGAGGTAAGCTCTTTGTCTGAGTTAAAAATACTTTGACTGGCTTTCTTGAAATAGTTTGAGAGATCCATATTAAGGATCTTGTGGTCACGTGCAAATATTTGTGCATATGTCACAGGGGCTTTGAAGCTTTCCTTAAGTTTAAAGTCAAGCTTTATATTTTGACTTCCTGGAGGTATAAAATAAGCCTGATGCTTGTTTTTCCAAAAGAATTCAATTTTCCCGCCGGTATTATCAATAGGGAAGGTAAAAGCACCGCTTTCCCAGGAGAACTCTTTTTTGCCATTAAAGCTGATCTCAACGCCACTCAGACCTTCACCGGGATCGTAAAATAAATTGCCATTTTTGTCTTCATAAGCAACCCCGCCGGCATATCTGCCTTTAGCAGTTGCAAAGGTCTGGGTTATCGCTTTGTACTTATCGTTCTTAAGGATGCCAATCCCGGCAAGATTATAGTTGGCACTGAGAAGATTGAGGCGGTGTTTGCGGTCTAGTTGCATGCCGCCTGGACCCATGCGGCCCCAGTCGACAGTAAATGCTAGGTGCCCATGGTAAGTGTTATGAGCATAGAGGAAAGCGTTTTCCCCAGAAGATAAGAGTTGGACTTTAAGGCCACTGTTTATAAGGCGACTTTTAATGTCAGTTCCAGAAAACTCATTGGTGCCCTGTTTTTGAAAATGGCCCTGTCCATGGACGATTTGGTAAGAGGTATGTAAACGAGCTGCTTCAATCATTCTTCGATCAAAAAATAGAGGCTGGTAAGAACTGTATTGTTTGAGTTCTTTGAGGAAAAGTTCCTGATCGACAAAATCCGGGATCATACCAGAGTTGACCATGGCTTGAGACTCTGCAACAGGTTTTTGTCTGAGCCGGTTAATCAATTCAAGCATGTAGGTCTCTTCATTAGACGGTGAAAGCTGGCCGGCTTGAAGAGATGTGCTGAGTAGCCCAAAGATCGTTGTTATAAGAGTAAAAAACGTGAAAGATTTCAAATTGAACGATCTCTTAAGTTGTTTAAATAGAAGGTGGTTAGTTAACAGCCCTTCTTAGTTATCTTGATCTCAGCTTATGCTTTGTTTATGGTTATTTAGCAAAGACAAAGCTTAAGAGATGAATAAATATGCTACATAAAATTGATTTATCTAAGAAAATCTCAAGGCAGGATTACAAGAAAGAGCGCGATGTTCTGGAATTAGAGCTTATAAAACTTCAGAGACGGATTCTTGATCAAGGGATTCCAGTCATTATTGCCTTTGAAGGTTTAAGTACTGCAGGGAAGGGGATGTTGATAAATGAACTTTGTATTCCTATGGATCCCAGAGGCTACAGAGTTTTTGACAGCATAAGTAGAGAAAGCGATATAACAGCCTTAACGCCTTTTTGGATAAATAGTCCGGCAAAGGGCTTTGTTTCTATTTTTGATAAAAGTTGTTTCAGAACTGCTTTCGAGGAGAGCTTTCATAAAGGTGAGGTATCAAAGGAGCTATTGGATAATGCTAAGAACTTTGTACAGCACCATCTAAACTCCGATACTTTGGTGATCAAGTTTTTTATCCATATAAGTCAGCAAGAGCAAAGTCGTCGTTTACAGAAATTGTGTGCCGATAAAGATACGGAATGGCGCGTAAACCGTAGCGACCTTTTTCAAAATGTTCATTATGATAAGTATGTGGCGGCAGCTTCTTCAGTGCTTGTAAGTACAAATAGTCCTTCTCCCTGGGTAATTGTCGAAGCGGATGACGAATACCATGCACGCTTAAAGGTTTTGAAGACTGTTGTTAAGCAATTACAAGAAAGGTTAAAAAAGCCGGTGAACTCTTCTGGTAATAGCCTACAATTGGCTTCAATGAAAACTAAAAGCCATTTCCAAAACATTGATATGAGTGCGACACTTGGAAAGGCTGATTATAAGAAAGAATTTAAAAAATATGGAGAAAAGCTTCGCTCTCTTGGACATAAACTTTTTAAGCAGAAAGTTCCTGCTGTATTGGTTTTTGAAGGCTGGGATGCTGCCGGAAAGGGAGGAGCGATAAGGCGTTTATCTAGATTCTTTGACCCTCGTAATTTCAGAGTTTGTCCGATCGCAGCTCCTTCGACAATAGAGAAAAATCACAATTACCTGTGGCGTTTTTCTAGAGAATTACCAATAAAAGGTGATCTCGTAGTTTTTGATCGCAGTTGGTATGGAAGAGTCTTAGTTGAAAGAGTCGAAGGTTACTGTAGACCAGATGACTGGAAGAGGGCTTATGCAGAGATAAATGCCTTTGAGGAGCACTTGGTCGAAAATGGTGTTGTTTTGATGAAGTTCTGGTTGGAAGTTTCTCCGGAAGAGCAGTTAAGAAGATTTAATCAACGCTTGGAAATTCCTCATAAAAATTGGAAAATTACTGATGAAGATTGGCGCAATCGAGAAAAGTGGCCTGTTTATCGCGATGCCGTAGATGAAATGGTTTGTAGGACTTCTACAGAAAAAGTTCCATGGACAATAGTTGAGGGAGACTGTAAACAGTTTGCCAGAGTAAAAGTTTTAAAAACTGTTTCAAAAGTCATAAAACAGCGTTTGAAGGAATTATGAGCACTATTACAGATCAAGTTAAGGTTGAATGTCCGGCCTGTAAAAAGAAGCTTTTATTTTCAAAGAAATTAATACTGAGTGAACAGGCTTGCCCGGAATGTTCAGAGAAGTTTACCATTCCTGAAAAGTTTGGAGACTATCTATTGTTGAATATTGCGGCAAGTGATGAGTTTTCGTCGACACATCATGCAATCAGTCCCACAAGTGAAAATAGGATTGTTATTCGCAGGCTTAGTGCAGAGTATGTCGACTCGGCTTCATTAAATAATCTATTTACTCATGAGTCTCAACGTTTAGAAAACAGTAATGAAGAGCATTTGGTCAAAGCTATAGATACTGGAGATGTTAATGACTGTCCATATATCGCTTTTGAACACTATGGTGCGAAAAGTTTAAAAACTAAGTTGAGTGAAGGAAGGCCAGAGCTTCTCGAAGGTTGCTTTCTCATGCTAGATATCCTTTCATCTTTAGAGAATTGCTTTAGCCAGAGTATGGTTCACGGTAATTTGAAACCTTCAAACTTACGATTTGACGAACATGACAATATACGAGTTTATGATTTTGGTTTGAGTATGAGCCTTATTCGTGAATTGATTAAAGAAAATATAACTATGGGGCTTTATAGCAATGCTCAGTATATAGCTCCTGAAACGGTTGCAAGAGGGGAGCTTACTCCTGTTTCAGACATTTACTCATTGGGAGCTATATTTTATGAGATTGTAACAGGAAAAAAGACTTTTGAAGATTATCAGGATGTTGCAGCAATGCATTTAAAGTTGGATAAAGAACCAGAAGCTCCTAATCATCTTCGTCCCGGAATACCACCGGTTTTGAACAAATTGATAATGGATATGTTATCAATTGACAGTTCAAAACGACCTCAATTTCTCGATAAAATTATTCAGGATGTTCAAGCCGCAATTGACGAGCTTGAAAAAATGGATAGAGAAAAGGACGATTTAGAATCGACGATTATTTCAGATGTAGGCTACACTGCTTCAGTTTTGAATCCAGAAGTTGTACCGGTGAATTATGACGCCAAAACTGAAGAGGAACAGTTAGAGAAGCTTTCGCAGTATTCGCAGGTCGGCGTACTTGGGATCTGTATTGTACTTTTAGTTACCCTATACTTTATTCTTACGAACTAGTTCTTTTTACGCATAAAGAAGAAAGGGAAATATCGTTTCCTCCCATGCTGATCATGAGTCCATGATCTTTCTTTGTCTTCAGCGGATTTTCAGCTTTACCACAAAGTTGCTGTTGCAAGTCACACATTTGTCGTACCCCTGTGGCTCCGGTGGGGTGACCAAAGCCACAAAGCCCTCCAGATAAATTAGTTGGCAGGCTGCCGTCAAAGCTTGTTTCACCTTCATACACATACTCGCCAGCTTTATATTCTGGACATACTCCCAAAGCCTCCAGAGCTAGAAGCCCCGTTATACTGAAACAGTCGTGAACTTCAAGAATACCAAGATCTTTGAGTTTAACACCTGACATAGATAACGCTTTGCTGGTGCAATGTGCTGTATTTGTCAGTTTAGTTGGGTCTTTGGGCGCTTGCGTTATATTTCCTTCACTACTGTAGAAACCAGTGAGTTCAATACAATCACTAAGTTCTAATCCGAGTCCTTTACGACCTTTTTCTGAGCACATAACTAGAGAGGCTGCACCATCGCTGACTTTGGAGCAATCATACAAGTTTAGATGCTCAACAAATCTTTTAGGGTTTGGTTGAGTCATGCCTGCTTCAAATAAAGATTCGTTTACGTTGTGGTATTCTTGTGACTTGGTGGATTTACGAGCATTTAGTATGGCATTTTCATACCACTTGGCCATTCCTTTACGCGCAATCTCATAACCTGCTTTTTGATAGTAAGCACCCGCTCTATCTGAAAATAACCCAGGGAAAAAGAAGGCGTCGCCATTTTTTCTTTCTTTTGAATGGTAAGCTGCCCCGGCAAGTATGTCAGCACCATATAGAGCTTTGACTGTATTTTGTATTTCAAATCCGCAGACTAGAATTTTGTCAGCCATTCCGCTTAAAAGTGACTTTGCCGCAGAGGTAAGAGCCAATCCACCTGAGCCACAGGCACCTTCATGACGGTAGCAAGGTTTGTGCAGTAGTGAAGGGACAAATTCAGGGAGAAAGCCTGCCAGATTGCCTTGCTTGATAAACCTTCCAGCCATGAAGTTAGACATGTAACCTTCATCAAATTCGGGATTGGGAATCAGGGCCAGGGTTCCATCTATTGATTCTTTAAGATAGTGTTCAAAACCAGGCATAGCTTTTTTGGGATTGAATTCTTTTCTACCGGTTCCCATAAAAATAGAGGTGTTTCCTGCAGCTACATAAATTTTCTTCATGGCTGTACTCCTTGAAAAGGTTTCAGACACTTTGATCCGGGGCCGTATAAATGATAGAAACCATTTTTGAGTACAGCATCAACATTATTTATTTCTTCAGTTACTGCATCTTCGACTAATTTTTGGCCAATGGCGATGTAATTGTGGAGTAAACCTTTGGCATATTTGGCAGGTGTTGTCTCACTTTTGCTCAAGTTTTTGAAATGTTCTGTTAGCAGGTTTTCAGCTTGCTTATTTTTACTTAACTCTTTCCAGCTTGTGGAGCAAAGGTAGTCCTGAAACTCGGGGATTTTCAAATCTGTAATTGGAGTATAACACTTTGCTTTAAGGTTTATAACTCCGATAATTTTGCCTTTTTCGTATTTAAAGAATCCATCTTTTTGACTGCCATCACCATGCTGACCTCCTTTAAATCCAAGTGAAAGCATTTGAGTCACTAAGGGAGATTCAAAATCTTCTATGATGTACTGGCTCATTGTAGAACAGATCATGTCAAAGACATCAAGTCCGACATAATCAATTAGCTGAAACATCCCCATAGGTCGAAGTAAAATTTTGGAGATAATCTCGTTTAAAATGAATATAGATTCATGCTGTTCATTTGGCATTGAATTCATTTGTCGAAGAATGGCCAGGCCTTCCCGTATAAAATGGCCATTGCCAATAAAGCCGGCTATATCATTGCTTGGGACTTTTATTTTTCCAAGTGAAGTGATAAGTGAATTTGAGACTTCAAGAATTTCTGCAGGGCTGTTAGGCATCTTTATAACTTCTACAAGCTTTTGAATGGCAGGAGGGTTATAAAAGTGAACACCAATTATCTTTTGATTGAGTTGTGCCTTGGTATCTATTTCAGAAATGGGAATTGAAGAAGTATTACAGAAAAAATATGTGTCTTTAGAAACAATATTTTTTAGCTGGCTATAAATACGCGTTTTAAGTTCAAGGTTTTCAAAAACTGCTTCGAAAATCATTTTGGAGTTCTGGCAACAGGAAATATCTGTCGAAGTGTGTACGGTCGATTCGGCATCCAGTAAAAAATGTTGAATAATTTCCGAGTTATCCACTAGATTGGAGTGCTCTATATATCGCTGTCTCAAGCTACCTATATTTCTTTCTGCATATTTCAGAAGCTGCTCTTTTAGGTAAGTCCTCAGGCTTTGAAGGTTTTCGAGACTATTATCTATGAGTATGAGCTGACACTTTTTGAGGTCATTTGGTAAGTTCGAATCTACTATAAGTTTTAAAAGTACTAAAGAAATGCCGCGGCCCATTTTACCGCCAGCACCAATGATGGAGACATTTTGAAGTCTGTTTCTTAGATCGTTATGCATACTAATTCTCTCTACAAATTAGGTTCATGACTTCATCTACCAGTTTGTTTTCAAAGTGCTCCTGGCTGGCGCATATTGATTCAATCCCATGGTAAATTTCTTTGCTCATTCTTGTTTTAATATTCATGTGGAATTTATTGATGAGAAGAGGGATTCCTTCGGAACGCCTCTTTCTATGACCGACGGGGTAGTGAATTTCTACTTTTTTTGATTTGCTGCCATCATTGAACTCTATTTGAATTGAGTTTGCGATAGATCTCTTGTCTGGGTCCAGGTAATCCTTGGTATAAGATTCGTTTTCCGCGCAGACCATCTTACTTCGCAGTTCGTCAATTTTGGGATTCGCAGCAATTTTATCTTCGTAGTGGTCTGCAGTCAGCTGGCCATAGATAAGTGGGATGGCAACCATATACTGCAAGCAATGGTCACGGTCAGCTGGGTTATCAAGTTTACCGGTTTTATTGATGATTCGATAACCAGATTCTTGTGTTTCTAGATAGATCGTTTTTATATCAGACAGCTTATCTTTTACGGAGTCATATAGCTTTAAAGCACACTCTACGGCAGTTTGAGCATGGAACTCTGCAGGGTATGAAATTTTAAAGAGGATATTTTCCATAACGTAAGAGTTCATTTTTTGAGACAGTTTAATTTTTTTGCCTTTGAAAAGAACATCTTGAAAGCCCCAGTGTTCTGCTGTCATTACAGAAGGGTAGCCCATTTCGCCGGTCATAGCTATAAATGCCAGTCGCACGGCTCGGCTGCTAGCGTCTCCAGCAGCCCAGCTTTTTCTCGAACCTGTGTTGGGGGCATGTCTGTAAGTCCTTAACGCCCCACCATCTGCCCAAGCCAGAGTGAGGGCATTTTGAATTTGTTCAAGGTTGCCACCAAGCATGGCGGTAGCTATTGCTGTGGATGCAATCCTTACAAGGAGTACATGATCGAGTCCAACTTTATTGAAGCTATTCTCCAGAGTGAGAATACCCTGGATCTCGTGGGCTTTAATCATCGCACTAAGGACATCTTTCATAGTGACTTCTTGACCTTTTTGGTTCAAGAAGTCGGCGATTGCCAGGATGGCACCAAGGTTATCAGAAGGGTGTCCCCATTCAGCTGCTAGCCATGTGTCATTGTAGTCAAGCCATCTGACCATGGTGCCTATGTTGAAAGCTGCTTGTACCGGATCCAGTTGATACTTTGTTCCAGGAACACGGCAGCCGTTTTTCATAATAGCTCCAGGAACTACAGGTCCGAGCAGCTTGGTGCATTCTTGGTAGTTTAGAGCTAGCAACGCACAGCCAAGGCTGTCCATAAAGCAGTAACGAGCTGTCTCATAGGCTTCATGACTTTTCACTTCATACTTTAAAGCGTATTTAGCTATTTTTTTGATAATTGAATCAAAATCTGGCCTCGCTGAGTCAGTAATACCCATGTATGACATGTTATTCTCCTCTTTCCGAGAGAGGTGTGAAACTTTTCTCTTCTGGGCCTGTGTAGCTGGCATTTGGTCTGATCAAGCGATTATTGGCCCTTTGTTCTTTGACGTGGGCAGCCCAGCCGGCAACTCTGGATATGACAAAAATTGGCGTGAAGAAACTTGTTGGGATTCCCATGTAGTGATATGCCGACGCGCTGTAGAAGTCGAGGTTTGGGAATAGTTTCTTCTCGTCCCACATGGTTTTCTCGATGGCTTCACTTATGTAATAAAGCTTTTCTTCTTTGTGGCCTACAGAGAGCGCTTTAGCGATTTCTTTAATAACCACGTTCCTGGGATCACACTTTTTGTAGACCCTATGGCCAAAGCCCATGATTTTATCATTTGCTTCGAGTTTTTTTACAATGCCTTCTTTGGCTTCTTCCGGAGTGTTATAAGACGTTATAAGGTCCATAGCTGCTTCATTCGCTCCACCGTGAAGTGGTCCGCCAAGAACTCCAATACCTGTAGTAATAGCAGAGTAAATATCTGAAAGAGTTGATGCAGTGACTCGTGAAGCAAATGTTGAAGCATTGAATTCGTGTTCTGCATATAGAATCAAAGAGGAGTTGAGTGCTTCAACATGTTCAAGGTTGGGCTCACAGCGGTGTAGCTTTTCGAGAAAATAGGCGGCAATTGTTTTTTGGTTGCTGTCCAGCGAAATCTGGTGGCCATGGTTGGCATAGTGATACCAGTACATAAGTATGGCTGGCAATGCTGCAAGAATACGCTCGATGCACTCATTCTGATTTGAGAAGTCACTCTTTTCCGGTTCAACACAGCCGAGAAACGAGATGCCGGTTTTAAGAACATCCATGGGGTGAGCTGTCGCGGGGATCTGTTCAAGAATGTGGCGTAACCCCTCGCAAATTAGGCGCTTGTCTTTCAGTGTGGAGATATAGAATTGGTAGTTAACTTTATAAGGCAATTTTCCAAAGTGCAGGAGATATGCGACTTCTTCGTAGCTGGCACCTTTAGCAAGATCATAGATATCGTAACCGCGGTATTTTAAACCGTGTCCTTTACCAACAGAGGCAATTGCAGTCTCGCCGGCGATTACACCATCCAGCCCTTGTGTATTTGTCTGGTTCATAATTACCTCCCATTATTTATATTTTTTTTATGCAGCTCATCTATTTGTTTTTCATATTTCATGTAATCAAGAGTTTCATATAATTGTCCGCGAGTTTGCATCTGATCAAGAATGTTTTTCTGTGTGCCACTATTCAGTATTTCATTATAAACATTTAAAGCAGCTAAATTCATGGCTCGGAAGGCACTGAGTGGATAGAGTATCATAGACAGCCCGGCTTCAGAAAACTCTTTGTCGGTATAATAAGGGGTTTTACCAAATTCAGTCATATTTGCAAGTACAGGAACAGAGACTTGATTACAGAATTCATTAAAATCTTTTAAGTCGGTGATGGCTTCAGCAAAGATCATATCAGCACCAGCCTCAACATAAGCAAGACTTCGTTCAACTGCACCATCCAGTTCTTCATTGGCGTAGGCGTCAGTCCTCGCCATTATCACAAAATCTTCATTCAGTCGGCCGTCACATACAGATTTTATGCGGTCACACATTTCTTCTTTGCTCACCAACTGCTTGCCGGGTCGGTGGCCACACCTTTTAGTAGAGAGCTGATCTTCTATGTGAACGGCTGCGACATCTGCTCGTTCAAGTTTTTTGATTGTATTTGAAATATTCAAAGCGGAACCAAACCCTGTGTCTATATCTACTAGCAGTGGTAGTTCTGTTGCAGAAGTAATACGCTGGGCATCTTCACATACATCGTTTAAAGTGGTTATTCCGAGATCGGGAAGTGCGAAAGATGCGTTGGCTACACCTGCACCAGAAAGGTAAATTGCTTTGAACCCGCATTGCTCTGCCATTTTTGCACAGAGTGCATTGATGGTTCCTGCAATTTTTAATGGTTTGTTTTGAATGATAGCATTGCGAAATACAGAACCAGGAGAATTGCTCATAGTCCACACCTCCTTTAAAGCCTAAGTATAATTTACTGGAATTGTAGGCTAAAAGCAAAAATATTTTGTTGTGAGACTGGATCTGAGCACAAAAAAAGCCGACCGAAGTCGGCTTTGAAATGAAAAATAAAAACTATTAAGCGTTTTGCTTTTTAGTCTCTAGGTAAAGACCGATTGCGTCAATACCATCCTGTGCACCAGTCCATTCTTCAAAGCCTTGGCTCTCAAGAGTTGAGATCAATTCAAGCCATTGATCGTGATTCCAGGAAAGGTTGTTTTTTAACCAAGTATTTAGCTCTCTTTTAGGAAAGCGTTTTTTGCGTGTTGCAGTAGCTGTAGCCATTTTAATATTCCCTTCTCATTAATTAAATGATAAGTCAGCGTCAATTATGCTGATATTTCAATTATTAATTACGTTTTGTGATATTTAAATCCTAAATATGATAAAAAAAGTAATAAAAATGTAGCTTTTTTATATGTATTTTTATACAGCTCTGTATAAAAATGTGACTTCTTGTTCTTTTGTAAAGAATTTTTTAGTTTTATATCATTTAATACGAGTGTTTTATGGAAGTTTTATTTTTAGTTTCCATTGTACAGTTAAGTATATTTCTAAGTTGAATGGATTTATGGCTGATAGGATAGATTTTCTGGTGAAACAGGTGAGGAATGGGGTTTTCTATAGATTTTCAATTTCTAAATTGAGCTCTGCAGATAATTTATTAATAGATGACCCCAGGATATTGCAAAGTATGTCTATGTCTTTTAGTGGAGAATCGAGAGCGCCTTTTTCTCTGGTAGATTTAATAAATTTGAAAAATTCAGGGCGATACTTTTTCATCAAAAACCTCACGAGTAACCAAGATTGGGAGTAGGCTAGTTGTCTGTGTTTTGAGGCCTGCGCTTTAAATGTAGTATCATCTGAGTTGATTAGAGTTTGCCAGTCATGTAGCTTTCCTTCCCTTAAGAATTTACGCAGCATCTCGCGCTTTGCTGGTCTGGTCTGGCCGGGTGTTACAGTCTCAAAATATTGTGCAATTCCTTCTGTTAACCAACGTTTTTCAAAGCCTCGCAGAGAGTGTAGACCCAACATGTAGGATAATTGGTGAGCTCCTTCATGCCTTAAGGTACAGATAGTTTCTTCGTCTAACTTGGACAGATAACGGGATTTATTCAGTTCAAGAGTGTCGAGAAATAAGTCCAGGTCCTGGCCTTGGTATTTCTTGGAGCCTTGTTCTAGAGCTTCGGCAAATTTTTCTTCAACTTCTAAACCTTCTAAAGAATCTTTTCTGGAAAACAGATAGATACAGTTTTTTACTGGAGAGAAAAAGCCAAGGGTGTCGTGAAAGTGTTTGTTTGCTTCTTTTGAGACTTTGAGGTATTCTGAGCGGTTTTTGAGATAGCAGATATGTGGCCTGCTACGACCGTTTCCTTTAAAATCTGCACCTATCATTTCATCGATGAAGTTAACGTAGAGATCATCAAGAATTCCACCAAACTTATAGATGTCCTCCGAATTTGAGTTGGTCAGAATCAGGTACTTTCCAGCACGGATTGGCTTGAGATGGGGATGGGCAATTATAAATCTTTTGTCGCGAGCTTCTAAATCAGAGAACTTAAAGCCTTTTTTGTTATTTTTATATTTTGATAGTATTTCGGTGAAAGCTTTTTTTTCTTCGTCACTTAATGGGCTGTTACTTTCTTTTATTTGCAGGTTTACTTTTTGCTCGATAATTAAACCCGCGAGAAATTCTCCAAAACTTTCCATGTGACTGTTTTCGATCCATGAGTGAACCGGCTGGATTTTACGATTGACTACTATGACAAGAATGATTGCAGAAAGCGCGATGAGAGAAAGGAAGCATGCAGAATAAGTAATCAACTTTAAAAAGCGCAATTTAAGTGTAGGAGAGGATTCTTGAAATTTTTCTGTCATTGTCCTTTCACGCGTAGTTGAATCTATTTATCTGATAATATATATTTCGCTGCTGATTTTGTATAGCTTAATAAAATATCCAAAATATTCAGGAAATATTTAAATTATGGCCAAAAAGACCAAAAAGTTTCGTACAGAGGTAAATGAGCTACTGAATCTTGTGATTTCTGCTCTTTATTCTAATCGCGAGATTTTCTTACGTGAATTACTTTCCAATGCATCAGATGCAATTGATAAAGCGCGTTTTGAATCCTTATCCGACAAATCTATTGCAGAAGATGACTCCAACTGGAGAATCAAGATCTTTGCAGATAAAGAAGCCCGTACGATTAAAATTATCGATAACGGCATAGGTATGAATGTTGAAGATGTTGAAAATAATATCGGTACTATTGCACGTTCTGGAACAAAAGCTTTTATGCAGAAACTTCATGAAAGTAAACAGAACGATCTTCCTGAAATGATTGGTCAGTTTGGTGTTGGTTTCTACTCTTCCTTTATCGTTGCAGATGAAGTTGAAGTTTTCACTCGTAAAGCTGGAGAGGATCCGTCTACTGGTGTTAAGTGGAGATCTAAAGGTACTGGCAGCTACTCAATCGAAGAGGCTGAGAAAGCGACTCGTGGTACAGAGATTACTCTTTTCCTCAAAGAAGATACAGATGAGTTCATGGAAGAGTGGAAGATCCGTAAGATCGTTAAGCAGTACTCTGATTATCTTGAATACCCGGTTGTTATGGATGTAACTCACACTGAGACTCCTAAAGACGAAGAAGGTAAGGTAATCGAAGGCGCAGAGCCAATCGTTACTGTCGAAGAAGATACTCTTAACTCACAAAAAGCTCTTTGGACTCGCAGCAAATCTGACATTTCTGAAGATGAATACAAAGAGTTCTATAAGCACATCAGCGGAGACTTTGGTAATCCTCTTGAAACGATACACTTCAATGTTGAAGGTAACTTTGAGTTTAGCTCAGTGCTTTTTATCCCTGAAAAAGCTCCATTTGACATGTTTACACAAAACGACAAGAAAGGTGTTCACCTTTATGTTAAGCGTGTTTTCATCATGGATGACTGCAAAGCTCTTATGCCTGAGTATCTGAGATTTGTTAAAGGTGTGGTTGATTCCGCAGATCTTCCTCTTAACGTTTCTCGTGAAATTCTTCAGGAAGATAAACTCATTGCAAAGATTCAGTCTAATCTTGTTAAGAAAGTTCTTGGTGCTCTGAAAACTATGAAAGATAAGGACTACGATAAGTACCTGACTTTCTATAAAGAGTTCGGCAAAGTTCTTAAAGAGGGAATGCACTCTGACTTCGCCAATAAAGAGAAACTTCAAGATCTTATGCTTTTCGAAAGCTCTAACACAAATGCTGGTGAGTTTATCTCTCTCAAGCAGTATGTTGAGCGTATGCCATCAGATCAGAAGGAAATTTACTTTGTAAGTGGTCAGGCAAGAAGTGCTGTTGAAAATTCGCCGCACCTTGAGATCTTCAAGAAGAAGGGTTTTGAAGTTCTATTTTTCCTTGATCCAATCGACGAGTGGGTTGCTCAAAGTCTTATGGAATATGACGGTAAGCCAGTTAAGTCTATTGTTAAAGGTGATGTTAACCTCGATGAGCAGGATGAAGAAGAGATCAAGAAAGAAGCCGAAGAGTTTAAAACTCCACTTGAAGCTATTCAAAAATCTCTCGATGAGGATATCAAAGAAGTTCGTTTCTCAAGACGCCTTACTGACAGCCCTTGTTGTCTTGTTGCTGATGAATATGCTATGAGTGCTAATATGGAGCGTATCATGGAAGCTATGAATCAGGGGATGCCGAAACAAAAGCGTATTCTTGAATTGAATAAAGATCACAAAATTGTTCAGCATGTTATGAATCTAGCCGAAACAGATTCAACTTCAGAACAGTTTAAAGATTTTACATCTTTACTTTATGATCAAGCATTACTTGTTGAGGGTTCTCCAGTTCAGAATCCGGCAGCTTTTGCACAAAAGATTACAAAGCTGATGGAAGCTAATCTTAGTTAAGCTAGATTAGTTTTATAGAGTGGAGCGGCATTTATACCGCTCTGCTCTAAAGTATTAAGAATTTTAAGCCAAGGGGGTTGGCTTACTTTTTGAGGTTTTCCTCTTTTTAAGCTATAGGGCAGGGTAGATGATTTCTCACACCGTTTCAAGCAGCTATTTGGCTGCTTTTGTTTCACAGTTTAGTATTAATGACATGTCAGTGATACTTCCTGGAATAAACTCCAAACTTCAATCATTCACAAGAGAAATACAGGAAAGTAGTGAGTCTCTTGATTTTCAACATGACTATTTTGAGTTGTTGAGTCGATATTTAAATAAACATAATCTTAAGAGGAATATGTTTTGGCTCAAAGTAACTGAGTTTATTGCCTGGGAATCAATTTCAAGTGATGACTTGGCTATGATGAAGTATCTCTTTGAATGTATTTTAGGTGGCGATGACTTGGGGGAGCTTGAACATTACCGCAAAAAGATTTTACAACAAGCCTTAATTTCATCTTGTCAGAAAAATTGTGCTGAGATTATGACTTACCTCATATGCATAGGTGCAGACATTTACGAAAATGAAGATGAAGCTGTCAGTGATCAGGTTTATTTGTACCACCAATTATCGGGTTTATTTGTACCACCCAGATCATAATAAATCCTATTATTTTAAGTTTCAACTTTTTGAGGTTGCATAACGGCTCTGTCTTTTAGTCTGTAGCTTTTTCCTTTGAATGAAATAATCGTTGCAGTTTGCATAAATCTATCCAGAATTGCAGTTGCAGCAGGAACGTCATTTAGTAGTTTCCCCCATTCTTCCAGTGGTCTGTTTGAAGTCATGATTGTGGACCTATTTTGATGCCTTCTTAAGATCACCTCGAATAAATACTCAGATGCTTTTGGGCCTAATTGTTTAATTCCCATGTCATCAATAATCAGTAAATCAGTGACTAGATAACGATTCAATATTTTTTCAGGTTCTACACCTATTTCCTGTCTCGAGTAATCTCTGACTAAATCAAAAATGGAGCGATAATATACAGAGAAATTCAACTTAATAGCAGAATAGCCAATGGCTTGAGCCAGATGTGACTTTCCAGTTCCTGGAGGCCCTATCATCAGCAGATCTTTCGCTTGTCGAATAAATTCACCGGCAGCAAAATTATAAATATCCTCTCTTGGAATATTCTTGTTGAAAGAAAAATCAAACTCATCAATAGTTTTCATTTCTTTGAAATCAGCTTTCTTTAGCATTCGTTGCATCCTTCTTTGTTTACGAATGCTTCGTTCATCTTGTAGTAGAATTTCGAGGAATTCATCGTGAGTTAAATTAGCTGCACGTGCTTCCTGAAGTCTGATTTCCAGCGTTTCTTTAGCACCGGACAGTCGCAGTTCTCGTAAGAGGTTTGGCAGATTTTGATTCATTTGACGTCCTCCAGTTTTTCGAACACCAATGGCGTTAATGCTTCATAGCTGCTCATTTTGCGCATTAAAGGATGTACTTCATTGAGATCCAGTTCTGGCTGAACCGAATCCAGATCGATAAGATCTTTGAAGTCTTTCAGGTAATAACACTCACTGCGAACAGCCTCAACAGCTGCTTTATTGAGCTGCTCTTTGGTATATTTTTTCTGAAGTTGAACAAGGCCTTGCATTACTCGGATAGCTTCAATTCCGCGATTTTGAAGAGTGATTTCTCCCCAAATCGCACAAGCATCGCCAATTTTAGCCAGCTGTCGAATAAGGTAGCCGGAACCATGTTCGCCCATGCTTATCTTCTTCTCCGGGATATGAAGCTTTTGAGTACTGTACTGACCTTTAATCATTCTAGGGTGAACTGCAATTTGCTCCATTTTGCTATTAAAAATACGAACCATACGATTATTAAATCTAACCCAAACTGTTTTTCGTAAGTATTCGGGAGGAACTGAATAAAACGATTTTAAGATTTCAACATGACCATTACGCTGAACAATTCTCTCGCCCTCTTCAAAGCAGGGAAACAGTGTTGGTGGCAATGTTTGAAGCTTTTCTTTTTCGACATTTTCAAAAGCTTTGCGCACCTGAATTTGAGTTGTACCATGAATTCTGGTATCCGCAACTTTATGCTCCCAGTTACGCAAGTATTCATTTTGCTGCGCCAGGCTGTCAAAGCTTTTACCTTTCAGGGCATTATCCTGACAATACTTTACGGCACTTTCTACTTTACCTTTGTGCTCTGGACGGCGAACCTTAGCAGGAAGAACTGTGCAGTTGTAGTGCTTGGCAAAAGAACGCAGTTTTGGATTGAGCTCCGGATCATAAGCATCTGCTTTTATCACTGCAGCTTTCAAATTATCTGGAATTAGAATTTGAGGAACTCCGCCAAAATAACGAAAGCTGTTTTCAATAGCACGTATATAACTTTCGGTGCTTTGCTGCCACACAACTTCACTGTAAGCTTTGCGTGAATAACTTAGAATAATACGAAATAAATGAGGTCTCTTTCGTTTACCATTTTCATCGATAACCCAGGCTCCCTGACCAAAATCTATTTGGGCCTCTTCGCCGGGAAGGCTGTGCAAGACGCGAAAAGGTAATTCGCCTTTGCTTTTTAGATGTCGAACATACCGACTGACACTTTGATAACCATTAGAAAAATTATATTGATCAACAAGATCCTGCCAGATTCGTTGCGCTGATAAACCTTGTTCAAAACTCTTTTTGATAAAGTCATGATACTCGGAACAACGACTAGTCGGACCGTTCCTTTTATTAGCCGACCCGGTGTTCGAGTCGCTGGTACATTTAACCGACCCGGTGTTCGAGTCGCTGGTACATTTAAGATACTTACGTACTGTTCCACGATGCAGTTCTAATTCTCGGGATATTTTGCGGATTGACCAGCCTTGAGCTGATAAATAGCCTATCGTTTCTTGTGTTGTCACTTCGATTACCTTTGGCATTATGACTCCTGAAGTTATTCAGAAATCAGTTTAATGTTTTTTAGTTACGAAGTGGTACAAATAACTCGAACATTACTGGTACAAATAACTCGATCGCTAACAGGCTTAAATTGAAGCATTTATAGCGCCTTAACAATTAAGAGAAGAGCTCCAATCACAGAGATGGCTATAAATGATGCCAGAATTAGCCAGCCTCCCTCATCAATATTCTTGAGTTCAGAAGGTTCTTTTTCGGGGACGATTTCTTTCATTCTTTTAAAAATATTTTTAATGACAGAATCGCATATGGCTTCTGTGAAATTCTTACTCATCAGCTCTTTCTTAAGTTCTTGAGGAGTGCTGGTAAGTTGCTTATTTTTAGCAATCAGTTTAAAGGCTTCCATCGTTGCATGTTCGACAGCTTTTTCAGCCTCGGAAGTTTCTTTATTTGAGCATATGCTGAGAGTGATCTCTCCAATATTTTTGCCTTGCTGGAAGAGGTCTATGACCTGGTTGGCAGATTGCTCCCAAAGTTCTTCATTCGCCTCATCTACAGCATCCTCTTCTTCTCGGAATTCTTCCTCAGAAATTTCTTTAGGATAAGCAATCTGGACCTGTTTGAGAGCTTCATAAAGCTTTGTTTCTTCATGGAAGTTTATTTCTGGTATATAGTAGGAAACTTTAAGGTCTTTGATTTTGTTTTTTAAAATTTGTCTAAAATCATCTATGGGAACAAGTCCTTCCAATGATTTAGTAATACCTTTCATTGAGATGTAGTCGGCTTCTTTAGTAATGATTGTTGGCAGATGGTGATAATTGACCAGTTTTAAATTGGCATCCGGAGTCCGCAGAATTTCGACTTTTGCATGATGCAAGGGACCTAGTTTTTTAACTTGTGAAATGAGTGTTTTTTCTAAGCTATCCCAAAGTTCATGATTGTTCTCCAGGTCTTTGGTTAGTTTTTCTAGATTGAGTTTTATGGTGAAATCATTTACATTGATTTCCAGAATGTCTGAATCTGTCTGGGTGAGTTTCTCACGACTATCAATAATGGCTTGACGCATATGTTCTAGGTATTTGTTGGAGGCATCTTTATTCGTGAGGTTTATAAGGGAGTCTTGTTTACCATTTAAAAATATCAGACCTCTGCCTTCGGTAATCAGGTCTTTTATAAGAGTGTAGAGCAATTGCCAGTCAGTTATACTGGCGAATTCTTCCATTTGGCATTTTAGATTATTTGCAGACACGGCAAAGGAGAATCCACGGATTGAGCCGGGACCTAATATGTAGCCATGGTCATCGTACTGGTATAGATCGTAATAGTTATCAAACTTTGCCCTTTTAAGTATTCTATCAATCGATTTAAACCAGTCTAAGTCAAATAATGTGCTATCAGAAATTGATAGTTCGGTAGTCATAGAGTCCTTAAAATATAAGAAATATATTTTAAGTTAAGAGATCGCAGATCTGAATGCAAGTATTTCGAAGAGTCTGTCATGATTAAAATTTTATCGTAAGTGCAGAGGTTTATTGTAGGCTGCCTGTATTTCACAACCACCAGCCCTAATTGTCCAGTCACTCCCGTAGTAGCTAATAATAGGCCTACAGTGATTTATAATTCTTTGTCTATAGTATGGGCGATAAAAATAACCGGGATAGCTATAGTAGTATATGATTTCTGACGCTCTTTGAATGCGATTATTTTTTGTTCGTACTTTTTCTAAGGCATCGAGAGTTTCTAACTCGGCATTTGGGGCAATTTGTGGCTCTTGTGGAATTGCGGGGTCAGTAATTTTAGGTTCTTGTATTGTAATATCGTCATCTGTGAGAATGATTTTGCCTTTTGTATTGATCCATTTCCATGAATTGCCAATTTGAACTTTTGCCAGGCCTTTTGAGAATTCTGTAGCATTGGGGTATTGAGGGGGGAAGACAATCTCGGCATCTTGGTTAATGAATCCATATAGTTCTCCATCCTTTATTCTAGCCATTTGGTTGTTTAAAGAGCCAATTGTAGTAAAGCTTGGAGGGATGGTCCACGAACCATCAAAACCAATAATTCCCCATAAGTCATTTTGCTTCAGCCTTAGGGAGCTTTTTGAAAAAGGCATTAGTTCGGAACCATTAAATGTTCGGAGTCGTTGTCCTGAGGTGTTGTATAGAGTGGCTGATGAGTTTTCAAAAAGAGCGATATGTGTTGCAGAAAACCATTTGTATTTGGTATGGTGATTATTCGAAATACTCTGGAAATGATCGCCTAGAAGACCATATCTTTTGTTTTGTTGGACCAGGGTAATTTTATTGACTTTTCGGCTAATGGTTTCAAAAACCGGTAGGACAATATATTTTCCATTTGAATTTATAATTCCCCATTTGTCTTTTAGCTGAACACGGGCATAACCAGCTTCAAAATTGTGAGCTCGTTTATAGACAGTTTCTGTTATAGGTGTGCCAAATTTATCGAGATAGCCATAAAGTTCATTGAATTTAACTCTACAGATACTGTTTTTAAATGGATAGATGGAGTCGTAGATACACTCAGAGATATACTCTCCAGCATAGTTGAGTAAGCCCCACTTTTCGTTTGCTTTTACTGCATAAGTATCTTCCCCAGATCTAATGACTTCAGAAAATATAGGAAGTATAAGATCATTTCCTTTAAGATCCTTTATGCCGTATAACTGGCCGTCGTTGTAAGTTTGAATTTGGGAAAGAAGGGACTGGCAGAAGACAAGTGCGAGAATAAGTGTGCTTTTACTGTACATGGTCTGGGAGTCCTGACTTTATGGTTAAGCTAATAATACACCGATATTAGTTAGTCTGCCAGAAATGGCTGGGATAATAAAAAAGGGTGCGGGAGTTTCTCCCGGCACCCTTTTAAGAGCTGTGTTTTTTTTCAACGGTCTCGAGCATATCCTCGAGATATTCCATAATTTTCTTACGTCGTCTCGGATGAAGCTCATTCAATTGGTAGGATAGTCTGCGGATTTTTATAGGTAGCGACTTTATTTCCAATTTCTTTTGCTTTTCTTTCAAGACTTTCTTAGGAAGTTTATAACCGTCTAATGATATCCCGGCTTCATCAGCCAAATTAAAAAAACGCTTCGCTTTTGTCTCTGAAGGTACTCTTCTGCCGTTAAGCCAATTTGAAACGGATTGCTGGGTTGTACCTATACTTTTTCCCAGCTCACGTTGAGTTAGGACCAACGCTTCTGATATATCACTTATCAGACGTGGCCAATCCAAGTCATGCATGTCATCACCTCTTTATAGAGTTTTTCTCCTCAATATATAATACATTGCATAATAGTCGGATAAAAGAATTTTCATAAAGAAGTATAAAAAATATGCGTGAAAATTTGTTATTTATGCATAAATTGTAGTGAAAAGGGGTCGGTCTTGTGAATGGAATAAAAAAGCCCCGAAAAAACCGGGGCTTGTGAAAAGTATATGGTTAACTACAGTCTTTAGACGTGAATCGCTCTATCTGCAGTTGCCATAAGTGAATCTTCTTTGAGAGCTTCAGTAAATGTTGGGTGTGCGTGACAGATTGTAGCAATGTCCTCTGCAGAGGCTTTGTACTCCATTGCTAGAACTGCTTCAGCAATCATGTCAGAACAACGTGGACCGATCATGTGTACACCGAGAACTTCGTCAGTTGCCGGATCAGCAAGAACTTTAACAAAACCGTCAGTCTCTTCAGAAGCGCGGGCACGGCCACTTGCTTTAAATGGGAACTTACCGACTTTGTATTCTTTACCATCAGCTTTAAGGTCCTGCTCACTTTTACCAACACTGGCAACTTCAGGCCATGTATAAACTACACCAGGAATAGTGTTGTAGTTCATGTGAGGGATTTCTTCAGCCATGTGCTCAACTGCAAAAACGCCTTCTTCTTCAGCTTTGTGAGCCAGCATCATACCGCCGATAACATCACCGATAGCGTAGATGTTGTCTGCAGCAGTTTGCAGGGTGTCATTAACTTTGATGAAACCTCTTTCATCAAGTGCAACGCCGGCAGCACCAGCATTAAGGCCATCAGTATAAGGGCGTCTGCCAACACAAACCAATGCGTGATCACCTTTGAAAGATACAGCTTCGCCTTTTTTGTTCTCAGCTTCGACTGTTACTTTACCTCTGGAAATCTTACAGCCAGTAACTTTGGTTTTCAGGTGGAACTCAAAGTTCGATTTCTTTAGAGAACGTTGAAGAGTTTTTCCAAGCTCAGCATCCATCGGAGGAAGTATGCGATCCATGAACTCAACAACACTTACTTTCGTACCAAGACGACCGTAAACAGAACCAAGCTCAAGACCAATGACACCACCGCCGATAACGATTAGCTCTTTTGGAATCTTCTCGAGCTCAAGAGCTTCAGTTGAAGAGATGATGTGCTTACCATCGTACTTCATGAAAGGCAGTTCAGTAGGTTTTGAACCAGTAGCAATCAGAAAGTTAGTTGCTTTGTAAGTAGATTTTTCACCTTTGTTATCAACAATGATGTTATTCTTATCAACGAAAGAGGCGTGGCCGACAATTTTCGTAACCTTGTTCTTTTTGAAAAGGTAGTCGATACCGGCTACAGTATTTTCGATAACGTCGCGCTTGCGCTGGATCATTTGTTTGAAGTCAACGCTGACTTTGCCAGTTTTGATACCATGAAGGGCAAACTTTTCTATAGCCTGGTGATAGTGCTCAGATGAATCAAGTAGAGCTTTTGATGGGATACAGCCAACATTCAGGCATGTTCCGCCAAGTTTGTCGTACTTATTTACGACAGCGACTTTCATTCCAAGCTGTGCAGCACGAATACCGGCAACGTAGCCACCAGGACCAGCGCCGATAACGATAAGATCAAATTCTTCAGCTGACATGAATTATAGCTCCAGTAGAAGTCTTGAAGGGTCTTCCAGTCTTTCCTTGATCTTAACAAGGAAACGAACTGCATCTGAACCATCAATGATTCTGTGGTCGTAGCTGACCGCTAGGTACATAATTGGGCGAACTACGATTTCACCGTTAACCACTACAGGACGCTGAACGATATTGTGCATACCAAGAATAGCAGACTGTGGACGGTTAAGAATCGGCGTTGAAAGCATAGATCCGAAAGTACCACCATTAGTAATTGTAAATGTACCGCCAGTCATGTCGTCTGGAGTAAGGTCTGCATTTCTACCTTTGATCGCTAGCTCAATGATTTTGCCTTCGATTTGAGCAAAGTTCATATCCTGAACGTCGCGTATAACCGGTACAACAAGACCTTTTGGAGTTGAAACTGCAATACCCATATCGACATAGTCGTGGTAAACAACGTTAGTGCCATCTACTTGCGCATTCATGATTGGGTGTTCTTTAAGAGCAAGAGCAGCAGCTTTTGCGAAGAAAGACATGAAACCTAGATTTACGTCGTACTTCTCTTTAAATTTTTCTTTGTAAGACTTACGAAGATTCATGATAGCACTCATATCCACTTCATTGAAAGTAGTCAGAATGGCAGCAGTCTTCTGTGCTTCAACAAGTCTTTCTGCAACTGTACGGCGTAGACGACTCATGCGCTCAATGCGCTTAGGACGATCGCCGTCAGCAGATGGAGCAGGGGCCGGAGCTGGAGTCGGTGCAGATGGAACAGAAGGCTTGGTATGTTTATTTTGCTGAACTTTTGCCAACATGCCCAGTACATCAGCCTTAGTGATACGGCCATCTTTACCTGTTGCAGGAATGTCCTGTACAGAAAGCCCATTTTCAGCTATAAGTTTTTTTGCAGCAGGTGAAGGAATCTTTTCATTCATTACACCGCCGGCATCAGTGTTTGCCAGTTCTATGGGAACAGGAGTCGGTGCCGGAGTTTTAACAGGAGCCGGAGCCGCAGCTGGTGCTGCTTTTTTTGGTGCGTCGGCAGCTTTTGGAGTTGGAGCAGAGCCAGAAGCTTCAGTGTCAATTTGACCAATTGCGTCGCCAACAGATACTGTTTCGCCTTCTTCAACGAGGATTTTCAGTTGACCTGCTTGCTCAGCACCCATCTGCATAGATGCTTTGTCTGTTTCGAGCTCAAGTATAGGCTCGTCCATTGCTACGAATTCACCGTCTTCTTTCATCCATTGAGCGATATCAGCTTCAGTTACAGATTCGCCGGCTTTTGGTACGATAATGTCGATTATCATTTTCTATCTCTGATTTATATTTGATCTATTTAGGTTTGATACCTTCGAAGGCACGGTTGATGATATCATCCTGATATTTTAGCTCCATCTTCATGCTACCATGAGCAGGGGATGCACTTTTCTTTCTGGAAATGAAATCAATGTCACGGCGAACTGGATCGAGTCTGGCACGCATGTAGTACCAACCGCCCATGTTTTGCGGTTCTTCCTGAACCCATGTCCATTCCTTAACATGACCGTACTTCTCTGCAAGCTTCTTGTCCTGAAGTTTTGGAGTCGGGTAGAATTGCTCGATCCTAACGATGGCAACGTTGTCGAAGTCGCCGCTGTCTTTCTTTTCGAGCAGTTCGTAGTAAATCTTACCAGAGCAAAGAAGAAGTCTGTCGATTTTATTTGCATCTTTTACTGCTGAATCATCGATAGTTTCTTTGAAATTACCTTTAGTCAACTCGCTGACATCTGAACGTACTTTGGGATGTCTAAGAAGACTCTTAGGACTCATGATGATCATTGGGATTCTGTATTTAACTTTCATCTGTCTTCTCATCAGGTGGAAGAAGTTTGCCGGAGTCGTTGGGTTAGCAACGATCATATTATTTTCGGCTGCCAGGCTCAATACACGTTCAAGTCTTGCACTTGAGTGTTCTGGACCCTGCCCTTCATATCCATGAGGAAGAAGACAAACAAGACCACTCATTCTCTGCCATTTAGATTCAGCAGAACTGATGAATTGGTCGAAAATAATCTGTGCACCATTGGCGAAGTCACCGAACTGAGCTTCCCAGATCGTTAAGCCGTTAGGCATCGCCAGAGAGTAACCGTACTCAAAACCAAGAACACCATACTCAGATAGGTGAGAGTTGTAGACCTGATATTTTTCCTGGTTTGGATCGATGTGGTTTAGAGAGCAGTGCTCATTTTCCTGCCTGGCATCGATAAGTACAGAGTGCCTGTGAGAGAATGTACCACGACGTGAGTCCTGACCACTTAAGCGCACCGGGTGTCCTTCTTGAAGAAGAGTACCATAAGCAAGAAGCTCGGCCATACCCCAATCGATGTTTTTTTCATCGAAGTAATCTTTGTGACGCTTACCGATCAACCGGCGCATTTTAGATAGAATATTGAAATCATCCGGGAAGTGAGAGAGTGCATTAGCAACTTTATCCAGTTCTGCTTTTTTAACGCCTGTTGAAGGTGATTTCTCGAAGTCAGCCTGAGTCGAACTTCTGTAGCCTTCCCAGATACGACCGAGGTAATTAACGTCGATGTTTTTCTCAATATCTTCACGTGCAGATTGTAGGCACTCTTGTAGGTGATCATTGAAGCCTTGAGTCATGGATTCAAATTCCGGCTCAGGAATAGACGCTTCGCCAATCAGTTTGTGAGAGTAGATGTCAAGAACAGTCTTATGCTTGTTGATTGCATCGTAAAGAATCGGCTGAGTGAATTTCGGCTCGTCGCCTTCGTTGTGGCCATATCTTCTGTAACCAAGAATGTCGATATAAACGTCTACGCCGAATTTCTGTCTTAGTTCAATTGCCATCTGACAAACGTGAACAACAGCTTCTGGATCGTCGGCATTTACGTGGAATACCGGACAGTCAAGAACTTTAGCGATATCTGTACAATACAGGCTTGACCGGGACTCTCTGTAGTTAGCTGTGAAACCAACCTGGTTGTTTAAAACAACGTGGATGATACCGCCAGTTGAGTAACCGTCGAGTTTTGCCATATTAGCAATTTCGTAAACAATACCCTGACCTGCGATTGCAGCATCACCGTGAACGATAATCGGAACGATTTTGCTGTGATCTTGATCGTAAAGTCTTTCCCATTTTGCACGGCAGCTACCAAGAACAACCGGATCTACGGCTTCAAGGTGAGAAGGGTTAGCTGCTAGAGATAAGTGAAGCGGGTGACCGTCAGAGGTAACGATGTCAGCCGAATTACCCATGTGGTACTTAACGTCACCATCACCACGGATATTATCAGGCAGTTTACCACCTTCAAATTCTGTGAACATGGATTTGAAATCTTTTTCAAACAAGTTGGCAAGAACGTTCAGGCGTCCACGGTGAGCCATCCCCATAACAAATTCTTTTACTCCAAGACGTGCACCTTCTTCGAAAAGAGCGTCAATTGCCGGAATAACAGACTCAATACCTTCGAGAGAGAAACGCTTTTGTCCTACGTACTTAACATGTAGAAACTTTTCGAATCCACAAGATTGTACAAGCTTCTCTAGGATTCTCTTCTTCTGAGAATTTGTAAATTGCGGCTTATTGGCGATGCTCTCCATACGCTCGTGCAGGTACTGACGAATCTGAGAGTTAGGGATATTACGGTACTCTGCGCCAATGGAACTGCAGTAAGTTTCTTCCAGGTGAGCAATGATATCTTTAAGCTTGGCTTTGCCAAGGCGAATCTCATTGCCGACTTCAAACTCGGTTTCTAGATCAGCTTCATCAAGACCAAAGTAATCAAGGTGAAGGTCACTTTGGTGGAAGCGACGCATTCTGATTGGGTTGGTTTTGGCGATTAAGTGTCCACGTCCACGGAAGGCATTGATAAGTTTCATCACACGAACCTGTTTGTCGGTGTATGAAACCTCTGCTTCACTCATGCTGTTGGTGTCAGCATAGTTGTAGCCCTCAAAAAATTGTTGCCATCGTTCATCTACTGAACTCGGGTCTTCTTTGTACTTCGAGAAAAGAAGTTCTACGTATGCCGGATTGGCATTCGAAATATAAGTAGGGGTGTTCATTTGTTAAAGCCAGTTATTTTTCAGAAAGCATCGCTTTGAATTTTTATGTTAATAAGTAATTAAACAAAACCTTTAAAGTTTACAATTTCGAGGCTGATTTACAATGTTAAACACAGCAAGAAAAGCAGGTTTAAGACATTTATGACTTTGTAATTGTTAATTATCTTCCAAGAATTGACTATTGGGTTATATTCAGCGCTATATTAGCGAAATTTATTACACGATGAATGTGTTAAAATAGATAACAATTTAGTAATACGGTGAAAAATATGGTCTCTGTGGCCGAAGCTGAAAAGTTTATTCTCAACAATATCGGAACTGCTAATGTACAGAGCATTCCAATCTTACAGGCATCTGGCCGCGTTCTCGCTCAGGAAATTTCTGCAGAACGCGATTATCCGCCTTTCGATAGAGTCACGATGGATGGTATAGGTATCAATTTTGAGAGTTATGCCAGTGGTAATAGAGAATTCAAAATTACCGGTACTGTCGGAGCTGGTGACGAACCGCAGGAATTGTCGAGTATACAGACTTGTCTGGAGGTGATGACGGGCGCAGTATGTCCTCCAGGAGTTGACTGTATAATCCCTGTAGAAATGATAAATGTTGTAGATGGTGTAGCGACAATTGTTGAAGAAAGTTCAAAAATTTCTTCAGGCTGGAATATTCACCCACAAGGAAGTGATTGCCCTGCAGGAACAACCTTACTTAAAGCAGGTTTAACGCTGAATTCTGCTTCCATAGCAGTGGCAGCATCTGAAGGTGCCGCAGAAGTGAAAGTCTTTAGCAAGCCTAAAATTGCCATTATCTCAAGTGGTAATGAGCTTGTCGCTCTGGAGGAGTCTCCTGAACCCTGGCAGATTCGCCGTTCTAACAGTTTCACGATTGCCGCTCAGCTTGAAGCTCTCAAGTTGGCTGATGTTGAAGTCTTTCATGTTCAAGACGAGAAAGAAGCCATAACTGCTCGGTTCAAAGAACTGTTGGCCGATTTTGATATGTTGATCATGTCTGGAGCAGTTTCTAAGGGTAAATTTGATTATATTCCGGAAGTTCTCGACAGTTTAGGAGTGGAGAAGCTCTTTCACTGCGTCACTCAAAGACCGGGAAAACCATTCTGGTTTGGAGTTTCTTCTGACAAGAAACCTGTATTTGCTTTGCCAGGGAATCCGGTTTCAACGGTAGCCGGTTTTACACGTTATATAATTCCCGCTTTATATAAGTATCTTGGCGCTGGTGATTATAAGCCGGTTAAAGTATCCTTAAATAAAGACTTCAAATTTAAGAAATCACTGACTTATTTTCTGCCGGTTAAGATTTCTCAACAAGGAACTCAAATATTGGCAGAACCGGCACCGGTGAATGGCTCAGGTGATTTTTCAGCGTTGGCTTATACAAATGGTTTTGTCGAATTGCCTGCTGAATTATCAGAATATCCAGTAGGGATGGAAGTCGACTTTTACAGTTGGGATAAACTGAATGGCTGAAATTAAAGACAGTTTACAGCGTCCTCTAAAGGATTTGCGGATATCATTAACAGATGTCTGTAACTTCCGCTGTACTTACTGTATGCCTCCCGAATACGACTATAAATTCCTCAACGAGAAGCAGCGGATGAGCTTTGAGGAGATCATTCGCTTTGTCAGAATCTTTAAGCAGCTTGCCGTAGAGCGTGTACGCTTGACGGGGGGCGAGCCATTACTTAGACCGGATATCGAAGAAATAGTCGCTGCTATCGCTGAAGTTGATGGATTAAAGGATATCGCTCTAACAACCAATGGACAGCTTTTAGCTAAGCATGCAGCCCGCTTAAAAGCAGCAGGTTTGAAGCGTGTAACAGTTAGTCTCGATGCCGTCGATCCATTTGCCTTTAAAAAGATGTCTGGTGGCCGTGGTTCTTACCGATCAGTCATGGAGGGAATTGATGAAGCTATAGCTCAAGGCTTAACTCCTTTAAAGATTAACTCAGTCATTGAGAATAATGTCAATGAGGAGCAGGTCTTACCTTTAGTTCGTCTTGCGAAAGAAAAAGGCGCCACAGTTCGCTTTATAGAATTTATGGACGTCGGTAACAAAAATAACTGGCATAAAGAAGATGTTCTGAGCTCTAAGGAGATTCTCAAACTTATCGAAACTGAGTTTGATGTTATCCCCAAAGATCCGGCCTTTTATGGAGAGGTTGCCAGTCACTACAAATTTAAAGATGGAGAAGGTGGTGTTGGCCTTATTTCATCAGTGACTCAGCCATTTTGTTCAAGTTGTACAAGAGGCCGTTTATCAGCTCAAGGTCACCTCTATACTTGCTTATTTGCAACGGAAGGGACGGATTTGTTGACTTCTATGCGCAATGGTGCCAGCGATGATGAAATGCTGGAGCTCATTCAAGAGATCTGGTATAAACGCAAAGACCGCTATTCAGAAGAAAGATTTAACCAAAAACAAAGCCGCCGTGGTAAGGTGGAAATGTTTCATATTGGAGGATAAATGAGTAATCATTCAAAAGATGGTAAGTTTGATCGCCCGCAAATGGGAATTTATCACCCATATGAATTCTTTTTCAGTGGCTTTTCTAACAGTGGTAAGACGACTCTTATGTCTAAGGTAGTGGCCAAGCTGAGTTCGGAATACGATGTCGCTTGTGTGAAGCACTGCAGTCACCGTTACAATTTTGATCGCGAAGGTAAAGACAGCTGGCACTTTACAAAAGCAGGTGCTCAGCATGTTATGTTGAATGCTCCGGGGAAGTGGGCAACTCATACGCAGGCTGACTTTGCAAAATTTGACTTTAGCGAGCAATTGCGAAATGCTGATTTTGTTCTCGCTGAAGGAGCGAAGGAGCAGTCTGGTGATAAAATTTTGGTTTTAGATAAAGATTTGAAGATCCTTCAAGCTTTAGAAGATGGCGAGCTAACTGAAGTAAAAGCTTTGACGGGAGAATCCAAGCCTGAAAAAGATTTTGGTCTACCATTCTTTCATCGCGATGATGTCGATGCGATCAGCGAATTTGTTCTTGAAAACCTCAAGTCAAAAACTCCTGACATGAAAGCTCTACTTCTCACTGGCGGTAAGAGCAGCCGTATGGGGAAAGATAAAGCCTACTTGGAATATGCCGGGAAGCCTCAGTTGAATCGTGCTAACGATCTTCTCAAGAGCAAAGTTTCGGATGTTAGAATATCCTGTAAGAACAGAGGGGATTATCCGGGTTTTGAACAAGATGTTTATCTTGAAGATCGTTTTGACGGTCTGGGGCCACTCGGAGGAAGTTTGACGGCTATTTCTGAAGATGCTAAAAGTGCCTGGTTAGTTATGGCCGTTGATTTACCTTTAGTTGATGAAGATGCTCTTAATCATCTTCTTGAAAATCGCAACCCATTTAAGACGGCAACGGCCTTCAGAAGTAACTTTAAAGACTTTCCTGAGCCATTATTCACAATTTATGAGCCGCAGGCACGTCATAATATTTTTAAGTTTATGGGGCTGGGCTATAGTTGCCCAAGAAAAGTACTAATAAATTCTCCAGTGGAAACATTAGAACAGCAAAATCCAAGATGGTTGGATAATGCCAATACCCCGGAAGAATACGAAGAGATTTGTCAGGTTTTAGAAAATGGAAATTAAAGTTAAATACTTCGCCGCCCTGCGTGATGAGCGTGGTTTGGATGAAGAGGTTATTTCTGGCGAATATGCTAATGCCGCCGAAGTTTACACCTATTTAAAAACAGGGAATGGGCTTTCTCTTTGTAAGTCTAAGCTGAAAGTAGCGATAAATGACGAGTTCGCCGATTGGGAGACTCCATTAAGTGAAGGTGATAGCATTGTCTTCATTCCACCGGTAGCTGGAGGTTAGTATGAGTAAATTTAGAATTAATTCTCAGCCGATTGATGCAGAAGCTTGTAAGAAAGAGCTTTTTGATCCAACTGCTGGTGGCTTTGTTTCCTTCGAAGGTTGGGTTCGCAATCACAATGAAGGTAAGCACGTCACCCACTTGGAGTATCAAGCTTACGATGCACTTGCCGTTAAAGAAGGCGACAAGGTCATTGCAGAAGCTCTTGAAAAGTTTGAAGTCGTCGATGCTCTTGTTGAGCACAGAGTAGGTGATTTGCAGATTGGCGACATGGCCGTCGTTGTACACGTCTCTTCTAAACACCGTGGCCCGGCATTTGATGCTTGTGAGTACATCATTGATGAGCTTAAGATTCGTGTGCCTATCTGGAAGAAAGAACATTATATGAGTGGTGATAGTGGCTGGATTGAGTGTCACGAGTGTTCTAAGCACGCGCATTAAACTATTTAGACTTATGAGGAAATGTTTTGGCTAAGTACTTTGCCCTTGAAGCAGCAGGAAAGAGGTATCTCGATCCAGAAGATATTATTAAAATAATCATTCAGAACTTTACCAACTACGAGTTTGACGAAGAAACAGCGCGTAAGGAAGCTGAAGAACGTTTAAAGTTTTTGAAGGATATGAATGCCGATCAAATTCTTATCGACATGTATAAAGATGCAAAGCCTGTTCGCTGCTTGATTTACAACTCAGATAAAAGTAAACACTTCCATTTCGATGTTTCGAATAATCAGGGGATTATGGTTTTCCCGGATTATGATCACTTGGAAGAAGATGGTTTGATTGATTTGGTTCAGCAACTCGCTGAAAAGATTGGCTACCAAATAGAAATAGAGCAAGGTGGCTAATTATACTACAAAAAAGCCCCCGTTTTCACGGAGGCTTTTAAAGTCTTTAGCTAAGTTGATTCTTAGTCTTCAGAACCCATGCCCTCTTCAAATGAGCCTTCAGCAATTGGGAATACCAAGTTGTTTGCTGCGTACTGAATAGCGTTAGTACTAGTTGCATCCAGATCACGGTAAGCACTTTCAGCTTCTGTTACCAGAGGAGCAGTTTCTGTACCCATGATCTTCATGTAGCGCTCGTGGTAGCCAACGTTGATTAGAAGCTCAGTAAAACGCATCATGTTCATGTCACCAGTTGGGATGTCACAGAACTGCATAGCGCGCTTAGTCCAGTCACCAGTCATAGATCTTAGGTTAACACCGGGACGGATAACGAAGTTTTTAACTGCTGCAGCATAAATTCTGTCAGCAACTTTCATGAAACGAGTTTCGAAATCTTCACCTTCCCAGCAGTGAGACGGGTCGGCAGTAACACCAAGACACTTATCGCCATCACAGGCATCAACAAGCATGTTGAAGTCGTCAGCACAAAGAGCAGCTGAGTTCGGGTGAATCTCGTGGCAAAGGTAAATGCCTTGTGCGTTAGCAGCTGCACGGATCTTAGCAGTTTTGTTAACGAAACGCTCATTACCTTCTTTGATTAGATCGTACTCAGGACCAGAGAAGAAACCGAATGGATAACCAGTAGCAACTTCGAAACCGTGAGACATACCCCAGAACATAGGAGTAATTTTTAGACCGAGCTCAGAAACTAAGTCGAAATATCTTAGGATGTAGTCTTCACACCAAGCTTCGATTGCATCTGCAGATTGTGTCCATACGTCTTTAGGAAGGAAAGGGCGAATAGTTTTACTCTCAGTCCATGCAGTCGTGTGTACCCACATTGGGCAGTGACAAGAAATACCGTCAAGTTTCATGTCGTGCTTTTCGAAAACGTCTCTAATTTCCTGAGCGCTTTTGAAACCACCGTTACCATCTTCGATGTGGTAGTTAGAAGGTTCTGCACCGGCAGCACCAGCGTTTTTTGCGAAAACTACGAATTCTTCAAGAGTTTTAGCACCGTGCTGAGCGCCTTCGATACTAGCGTGAAATACAGTTCTAGCCATGTTATAATATTCCCTATACTATACGTTTTTATTAAGCGTCAATCGCAGTCCAGGCTGCGTTGTTGTTTGAACTTGCAACTACGGCATCGATAAATGCCATACCGCGAACACCGTCTTCTATTTTTGGGTAGTCTGTGCAGATCTCGTCTGGAGTCTCACCAGCTTCAACAGTACGGATGTGATTTGCAAAGTTTTTGTAAACGTTTGCAAATGCTTCAAGATAACCTTCCGGGTGAGCAGGAGGAGTACGAGTACCAGCTTGAGCGATATCACTCATGTAACCCATACCAGTGCGGTAAACCTGCATTGGCTCTTCCAACCATTTAACAAGCATTGAGTTAGGCTCTTTTTGGTGCCACTCAAGACCGCCTTTTTCACCGTAAACGCGGATGTTTAGGTTATTCTCTTCACCAACAGAAATCTGTGATGAGTGAAGGATACCTTTAGCACCATTGTCAAAACGAAGAAGAACGTTACAATCGTCATCCAGCTGACGACCTTCAACGAAAGCTGTGATGTCTGCAGCTAATTCTTTAATCTCTAAACCAGTGATATACTCAGCAAGATTTTCTGCATGAGTACCGATATCACCGATACAACCGCCAGCACCACTCTTAGATGGATCAGTTCTCCATGAAGCCTGTTTGGCTTCTGCGTCATCTTCAACTTTAGTCGCAAGCCAACCCTGTGGGTATTCTACGATAACTTTTCTGATTTTACCAAGCTTACCTTCTTTAACCATCTGGCGAGCCTGTTTAACCATTGGGTAACCAGGATAGTTGTGAGTCAGTCCATAAAGTTTACCTGAGTTTTTAACAATCTCAGCAAGTTCTTTAACTTCAGCAGTGTTAAAACAAGCAGGTTTGTCAGAAAGAACGTGGAAGCCATTTTCCAAAGCCATTTTTGCAGGAGGGAAGTGCATATGGTTTGGAGTTACGATAGCGATGAAATCCATGCGCTCACCTTCAGGAAGAGTCTTTTCAGTCTCAATCATTTCCTGGAAAGTGCCATAACATCTTTCAGGAGGAAGGAAGAAGTCTGAGCCGGAAGCTTTTGATTTTTCAGGAGTTGAGCTAAAAGCACCGCAAACCAGTTCAATTTGCTGGTCAATGGCAGCAGCAATTCTGTGGACTGCACCGATGAATGCACCACGGCCGCCGCCAACCATACCCATGCGTATTTTTCTTTGAGCCATCTGGATATTCCTTATTTTAACATAAAATGTAACAAAGTTTTGAAACTATATTGATAATCTACAAAACTTTCTAGTGTTTTAAATAACAAAATCTTGTGATTTTTTTACAATTAATAAGCTGTTTAGCATAAAACAACTTGACACATACACTCTCTACTACGAGATTGGAACGTAAACCTTAATGCATAATTTCAAGGAATCAATGAAAGGCAAGATACCAACTCTACAAGATGTCGCCAAAGAGGCTGGTGTTTCAGCAATGACTGTCTCTCGTGTGGTCAACGATCACCCAAGAATATCACCGGAAACTGCTCAAAAAGTTAAGGATGTTATTGAACGCCTTGGCTACACTACAGCACCTTCAGCTCGTAAGCGCGGTCGTCGTAGTCGTGCTAATCAGGGTATTCACACAGGTCACATAGCAGTTGTAACTTTAGGATTAACTGGCAGTGCATTAAAAATTCCACTTTTTGCAACAACTTTACTTGGCGTACAGAACGCTCTTCAGGAAGCTGACCTTTCGATGTTGGTGACACCGGTAGCTGACCTTTCTAGACTACCTGGTTTGCTTGATCGACGTAGTGTTGATGGCATTATCGTTACAGGGTATGCACCTCCGGCAGACCTTAAGAAACTCTTTAAAAACCTACCAGCAGTTTACGCTTATAATATATTAAGTGATCCTAACGATACTCTGAAAGTCGATCGCGTTGTTCCGGATAATAAGGCGATCGGCAAAATTGCTGCTGATTATCTTTCAGAAGAAAAGTGTAAAAAAGCTGTTTACCTCGATCCGTCTCCCGCTCACCCGGAATTTAAGGTAAGGGGAGAAGCCTTCAAAAAAGCATTTAAAGCCAATGGTGGTGAAGCTGTATTAATCGTCCATGGCAAAGGCAAGAGCCAGGATCGCATTACAGATCCGGACATGAAAGAAGGTGTTCTTGAGCAGCAGATTGATGAACTTTTAGAAATGAAAGGTGTAGATTCGCTTTTCATTCCTTCCGACCGCTTAACGGCAAGAGTTTATGCTTGTCTGAGAGAAAAAGGTGTTAGCCCTTCAGATTATAAAATCATTTCTTGTAATAACGAAGAGCCTTATCTTGAAGGTCTTTATCCGCACCCGGCAACGATTGAAATCGGTGCTGAGAAAATTGGTGAAGCTGCAGTTCAGCAACTGATTAGACGTCTGGCCACTAAAGACGGCACTTCTGAAATTCTAAGAATTCAGCCTGAGCTTATTCGCAACACAGGTAAGATTTAAATCTATCCGATTTTAAAAACGAACTTTCTAAGCCTTTATCCAAAACTGGATGAAGGCTTTTTTGTTGGTCAGTAAGAATAGTTATAACCCATTTATAATAAACGAGATGTCTTCTAATGGTGATGGCAGGAATCAAACTTTCTTTATATCTCTAAAATAAATTTAATATATAGGAGATTAGGAAATGACCGCAATAATTATTGGAACAGTAGCAGCAACAAGTTGGTTCGTCGCAGTTTCAGCATGTGTAATTGCGCAAATGAAAAGAGAAGCGTAAGCTTAATTAGAATGAATTTATATCGTCCTCAAAAGTTGGGGACGATGATTCTTTAGTTCCAACCGGATCGCCACAGATCTGTATTTGATAGCTCTTCAAGAGTTGCCAGTTGACTCTTTCCCTTCAGAATCGGTTTTAGATAAACCGACTTTTCCTTGTTGTTGAAAGACACAACTTCAAAATGCTTACGCTTATTCTCAACTTGTTGAGAGGTCCACTTACTCGATATTATGTTTTTAGTATCCATTATTTAATCTTATTGATTTAATCTCTGATCCAAGACCCAATAGTTAGTTACTTAAAATAATTTATAGAGCTTAAGAGGAAAATTTATGTCGGCTAGCCATTCGCCATTTGTTCTTGTTCAAACCAACTGCTTACTTGCTGGTGATATTCTCTACCGTATAATTTGATAAAGTTTTGTGTACTTGAATCTTTTTCATTTTTCAAAATTGCAATTCGTTCAGAAACATAACTTGGAGTAAGCTCTATTCCGCCTTTAACAGTGATAGTGTGACGCCATTCATCGAAAGTCTTTGGGAAAATAAAATCTTCCATCTTTCAGTTCCTCTTATTATCAGTTAACTATATAATGAATAAAATTTAAAAGCGAGAGTTAGTACAGTAAAAGTCTAGAGACCAATATAGCTCTTTAGGGTATTTTGGAAGTCACTTTCAGCTTTAGTCTTCGTGCCATCCGCCATGAGAACTTTTTCGCAGAAAGCATAGGCGCTCTTTTTAGATTCTTCAGAGAATAATCTCTTTTGAATTGAAGTTAGAATTTCTTTCTTAAAGCTCTCATGATTAATGGCATTTCTTATGCCACCAATTTTTTCGCTGATAAAGTTTTCTACAGGAGTTACAGATTCCCAAGCGAGAGACTCGACTTCTGACTCCATGATTTTCTTCTCTGAAAGATCCAGGTGATTATCGATATAAGTCGAAAGTAAAATAATTTCCAGAAGGGCTTCTCTTTCGTCTTGAGTATAGTTATCTGAAGAATTCTCTTCTTGGAAAAGATTTGTTAAAAAGTCTATCATTTATTTACCCTTACTTTTTAGAGTTATTTTTCCAGTATTATCAGTATCTCTTCTTGATTGCACCAGCCCCAATACCTGTCATCATTCCATGAGTACAAAGGCTCCATTTCGGGGTGATTTTCAAGTTCCGTTAGAAAGTGTTGAATTGATTGCTGTATATGCTTTTCAGAAGATAAAGTCTTCCTTCGTTGCTGCCATATACTGATTAAAGCTTTTTTGTAATGAATGTTAGGAGCGTACTCAAAAAGAGGCTCACTGAGATTTAAGTTTGTCAGTTCATAATCATTAATTGACCTAACAAGCTGTTTAAGTTTATCTGTATTCATTTGTAATTTATTTTTACTTACTAATCTTGATTTCGTATAGTTCGGGCCAGAGCTTTCCTGTGACGAATAAACGGTCATTTTTCGAGTCATACGCTATGCCATTGAGTACAGCTTCATCGCTGCCCTTATGTTCTGGTGGCACGAGATCGATTAAGTCAATCCAGGCATTGACCTTACCCGATTCAGGACCAATTCTGGCAATCTTATTTTTCATCCAGACATTCGCAAATATTTCACCATCTATAAACTCAAGCTCATTAAGGTTTTTGACAGGCTTTCCATCTTCGTCGGTGACCGTGATTTTCTTCACTTCTTTGAATGTTTTAGGATCGAGAAAGCGTAGTTCTGCTGAGCCATCACTCATGATGAAGTTGTCATCATTTGCAGTTAAGCCCCATCCTTCTCCAGAATACGCAAAGGCCTTAAGCACATTGAACTTTTCTATGTCACAGACAAAGGCTACTCCTGCGTGCCAGGTAAGTTGGATTAATTGATTTTTCCAGATTGCTAAACCTTCGCCAAATAGTTTAGGCTGTAAGTCTCGCTTTTGTAAGACTTCACCAGTTTTCAGTTTTACTTTGCGCAAGCTTGATTCGCCTCGCAAACCGGTACTTTCATAAAGAAATCCTTCGTGATAAATGAGACCTTGGGTGAATGCCTTTGAATCATGTGGGTATGTATTGATAATCTTAGCTTTATAGACAGGAACTTTATTTGATGCAAAGCTGACGTAGCCAATCAAAATCAAGCCTGTAACTGCAAGTAAGAGTTTCATTTTGTTCATAAATTAAGGTTAACTTTGGTTCAGAGTAAGCGAGACTAGCTTTTACATTAAAATTTAGTGGATGATACAGATAGTATAATCTGGCCGTTTTTCACCGCCAGCTGAAGGTCTTGTACTTTTATTTTTTCATTTGGGTAGAGTAGGTCTTTTTGCTCCATGAGAGTCATCATGTTATGTTCCATGCTAGCATAATCGTCCGTACTCAGGTTATTGTTCTTTTTAAAATTTTGCATGTATTGGTGTAGTTGGTTGAATCTTTCTGGGGGATCAAAGCAAGCCATATTCCATGCAGAGCCAACAGATCTCATTAAGTGTTCTTGTTCAACTAAGCTTAGACCTTCATCAATATAACCTTGTGAAATATCCATAAGCATTTGTGAGATTTGATTCATATTATCCTTTAATATTAGTAACTGTTATTTTCGTTGAGTCCTGGAAGACGCTGCTTTAGCTCTTCCATATCTTCTGATCGAGGTTTTAATTTTGGTGGGAAAGGAAATGCTCCCGCTAGAACCTGGGCACACCAATAATTGGTTCTTAGTTTGAGTTCTTCAAGCCAACCGGTTGTATCGAGGTCTGCCTTTTGCAGCCTGCGGTAGGATTTAAGGGCTTCACAAAGCTCTGTAGTCCATGGGTGTCCTTTTGAAACAAAGGCTCCGGCTTCTTCAGTTCTTTCTTTGGCTATTTCGATGAGTTTTTCGACTTCGGAAATTATCAGTTCTGATTCATTTGTGTTGATAACATTTTGCCCCAAAAGGTCTACTGCATTTATAAGTCTTGCATTTGCCTGGCTTATCCAAATGTCTCCGTAATTCACGGCCCATCCCCAACCATCCTTTTTCTCAGCTGCCAGTTTAAATATTTCGGCAGCGGCTGAGTATTCATTGTTCATCATCAATTTTATACCATCGTTCCACATGAATCGTGCAGCTTCGAGAAGTCTCTTTTGGTAACAGCCTTCAAGATTCATCTCAGCTTGTTGACGGACTTGCGGATCACCAAAGGTGAGGGCATAGCCAAGGTAGAGTTCGCATTCGAAAAGTTTATTTTCAAGAAGTTTATGGACGTTCATGTGAAAACCACCAAGTTGCACCCACCACCAGCCGCCATCGAGCCTTGGATAGGTTTCCAATAATTCTCGCAGTTGGTGAAGTTCGGTAGTCATTCGATCACAAGTGTCACTGTTACTTAGCTCTCCATACTCCCATTGTTCCCAAATATAGCCCAGTTCATTAAGTTTACTTTGGGCAATGCTACGAGCTTGCTGCTGATCTTTTATGAAGCTTTCGCTGTCGAAATTAACTGGTGGTTTATTACCTTCGACGAGAAAGTTTACTTCCAGGCGAAGAATACCAACTTCGGGATCATCCCAATGCACTGTACTAACAGCTACAAATTTTACTTTGTATGACGTTTCTCTATATGGATCAAATTTTATCTCGCCATCAAGGAAACCATCATCAGAGAAAGAAATGCCGGGTTGCAGTCTGACCAAGGTAGGACTTTGCTGAAAACCTTCTTTACAAGGTGTATCCTTTTTAGTCGAGTAGTTTAATAAATCTCCAACACTGAATTGGCCTAGATCAACTGTGTGTCTGGTAACTTTAAGTTGGTTTCGAGAAGCACAACGGTAATGTTCACTAAAGAGTTCAGTTGTCGACCAGCTTTGTGGACAAGAATGACAACAATGGCAATTTCCGTTTCGGTAGTTTGAATAGTCAGGATTATTTGAATGGTCAGAGCGTTGAAGCTGTGAATCACTTATTTTATCTTCACTAGCCGATTCCAGATCATTGTTTGAAAGTTGTGCAAGCGCATCTGTACGAGAAGTAATTCTCAAATCCTCCAGACTTGCTTCGCGACAAAGCCGTGGGTCATCCTCAGGAGCATAGATTAGCGTATGATCCTCCCCAATCATCACTTGATAGGGAGCAATTTTACCTGCAGGCCAATGATCTTCCCGGTAGTTTAAAGCAATAATCTTCCCAAGCTTCCAGCCATTTGCTCCAAGATTACACATAATAGAGTCACCGACTTTAAAACGAAAATTGGACATTTTGTAGTTACCTTTATTTAAGAAAATTCGCTTTTCTCTTATGGTGCCTGTTGGCTAGTTTTAAACCTAAGCCAATGCCAATTTGACTGCCTATAAGACCAATTGCAACAATGATGAATATGGCATCATTAAGATCTTGGTTAAAGAGGTAGAATGATATGAGGTAGGTCGTGACTGCTCCAGTAAACATGCCCATGATAGAGCAGGAAAGAGCTATCGATAACTTGTATGCGAGTTCTTTTTTCTTCATGGTTTAACTATCTCTTTTCTTAACTTCACTATCGAAATTCTCTTTAGGGACGAGTACGGCTTCACAGCTTTTTTCCCAGCCTGGGAAGTTCCATGTATTCGGAAAACCACCGCACTGGATAGGTTTGACATCGTTGATCTGACAGATATTTGGCTCTTCCAGAAAAAGACAAGATTCATCAGGTTTGGATATGATTGTCAGACCACGTCTGTCTGGTGTGACTTCTGTATATTTTTCAATGAACTGTTCTGAAGTCATATTGAGGTAGTCGGCAATAGCGTCGACTTCTTGATCCCCAACGCGAACTAAACCGGGCCAGCGACAGCAGTTGCCGCAACGTTGGCAGAGCCATTTTTTCCCTTCTGGTGGTTTTTCGTCCATTAATACTTAGTCCTTGAATCTTAGGCGGAAAATATCTCAAAATGACTTTAAGTCAAATTTCCATTGGAGTGTGGTTTGATTTTTTTTAGACAGGATAAGTCCTAAGATTACGGTGTGCTTGAGTTGCATCGACAGTATTAAATGTCATTTTTAAAGGTGTATCACATTTACCTTTAAAAAGCGGAATTCATGGAAGAGCAAGCCTGCGTACATTTATATTTAAGTAACTCGGTTGAAGAGTTGGCGCAAGTCATGACTGAGAATGTTAAGCTTGACAATGCTGATGATCCTTTTGCATTTCAATCCGTATTTATTCCCAATGCACCACTGCAGAAGTGGCTACAGCTGCAGATAGCCGATAAGGCAGGGGCTTTATTGAATCTCAATTTTTCGTTTTTAGAGCAGGGGCTTTGGGATTTGCTGGGTGAGCTTTACAATGATTCTGAAACGGTGAAGATGGATCAGAACCGCCTGCAGTGGACAATCCTTAATTTCTTTAAAAATGCCGACCTGTCTGCGCTGCCTTTATTGCGACGTTATTTTGTTGAGGACTCTCAAGTCTCATCACATAAAATGTGGCAGTTAGCAGGTGAGCTTTCGCGACTTTTCCTAGAGTATGAACGCAATCGACCGGATATGATTAAGTCCTGGCGCGAAGGTAACTTTTACTTTGAAGATGCCAACTCTCAAGTTCTTGAGCAGGAACAGCGACTTCTCTACATGAGTTTGTTTCAAAACAGTAATGACAGTCAGTTTAAGACCCTTGTTCAGCATGCTACCAAGTTGAATTGGTTTAAGCCTTACAGAAAAGGTGAAATTCCGGTGATTCACGTTTTTGGCCCATCGCAGTTGTCGGTGTTTCACAAAAGGCTTTTGTGTAAGTTAGGTGCTTTCTGTAAGATTTATGTTTACAGCCTGAATGTCTGTGCTGAATACTGGGAGGATATCACCAGCCCGGGGGAAGATAAGTGGTTGCAAAGAGCCTTGAAGGCTCCGGAAGTTTTTGTCGATGTCGATGGTGAAGAGCTTTTTGAAATCGACGAAAATTCACTTTTAAAGTCATGGGGTAAGCCGGGTAGAGAGAATTTGAAAATCTTTTCAGATCTCGAAGAAGAGTGTCTGGGTAATTCTGTAAACTTTCAGTCCTTTTGGCTACCGGTAACAATTCAGCCACAGAGTTACCTGCAAACGGTACAGTACGACATCCTCAATCGTCAATCACCCGAAGCCTGGAATGAAATCAATGATCGCAGCTTACAGATCGCAGCATGTCCGGGAAGAATTCGCGAAGTTGAGACTGTCTTTAACAGTATTGTTCACAACATGAATGAAGATGTAGATCTTAAGTTGACAGACATTGCGGTTCTGGTTTCGGATATCGACAAATATAAAGCAGCTATCAGTAAAGTATTCGATGGCGCCTTGGCAGATAATCGCAAAGTTATTACCTATAGCTTAATTGATACCAAAGCCGAAAATGTCAGTCACTTCGCCAATGGTTTGAAGTATCTAATGGCGATTTTGATGGGCGATTTTACCCGTAGAAATTTATTGCAGCTTTTCAAAAACCCTTGTTTTCAAGCAAAAACTGCGACAGATAATAAGAATGCAGAGATATTTTTAGATTGGTGTGAAACGCTCAATATGTTCCGCGAAGGAGATGCGCAATCATTTTCATTTACTCATGGTATTTCCCGTATGCGCTTGGGTCGTATTTTGGGCGAAGGTATGGAGTGTGATGACACTTATTCTTCTTATGTCGAAGATAAAGAACTACTCTCACTCTATGGTTTCTATGTCGAGCTGTTAACAGATACTGCTAACCGTTTCGCTAAGGGTTATTGGCCTGCCAGCCTTTGGCAGAAAGAGCTGCTTGAACTGATGGAAAGTTTTTTGGCCATTCCAGATGTCTTCCCTGCCGAATTAACTATCCGCACAAAGCTCTATGAAGAAGTTCAAAACCTTGTTGAATTTAGTGCCGGCCATGAACAGTTCTTGTTTAATCTTGATGATATTCAAGAATTCTTAAATAACACTCTTAAAGGGATTCCGGTATCGCGAGGAATGTATTTGGGGTCAGGAATTACTATTGCCTCACTCCAACCTATGCGGCCTGTGCCATTTAAGCATATATATCTTCTTGGTTTGGGAGAAAATGAATTTCCGGGAAATGTTGATAAGAGCACTTTTGATTTGAGGAATTACAAAAGAAAAATTGGTGATATTTCGCTTCCTGAAAAAAACATGTATCTTTTCTTGGAAACGCTGGTTTGTGCCCGGGAAAAGTTATTTTTGAGTTATGTGTCTCAGGATTTAAAAGAAGACAAAGTTTACAAGCCTTCTAGATTGATTGAAGAACTGGTGAATTATTCGATTAAAGGTAAACAGAACGCTGAAAGATTGCAGGTAGCTGAGTTACCACTTAAAGCCTATGCACCGGAAAGTTTCACTGTTAACGCTTGCTCAGATGGCTGGCGCCCAGTGAGTGAAGGCGATCGAGAGTTAGCTCATTTGTTGCTTGAATCAAAATATTCTCCAACCCAAAATCCGACCTTGAGTATTCCTGTAGAAGTTAAATCAGTAGCAACTAAAGATCTCGCTTTATTCTTACGGAATCCATTGCGTTCATTTATGAAAAATAACTGTGGCATTCCGTCATTATTTACCGATGATTCAACCTTGTCAGAAGATGAGCCATTTTCTACTGATAGTTGGCAGCGTGGTGACCTTGTTGTTGAAGCTGTTGAAAAGTTCGCTCATGAAAAGTTTTATAGCAGTGCAGATTTATCATTAGCCGGGATCCTTGAAGAATTGTATGAGGCTTATCAGAAAAAGTCCTCTTTACCTCAAGGTATTTTTGGAGAGATGGATCAGCAAAGCTGCCTGAAAGAAATTGATAAACTGCTCAATAAACTTTCTCTGGAAGATTACCTCACACAATCGGCTTCAGAGTTTGGTTCCTGGGGGGACTTGGTCATTGGAGAAAGTAGCTGGATTGCTGATAAAGAGGTTCATTATACAGATGCCGTAAAAGTGGAACTTGAAGGTGAATCTTATGCTTTGCGAGGCACTATTGAAAATGCTATTTGGAGTGATGATCAACAGCTACGACAGATATTTAGCGTAAAGTCTCAGGCCCCTTTGATTGATCACATATTAATCAACTTCATCAATTGGTGTGTGCTTTACTCCTCAGGAAAGTGTGAAGATGTTGAGTTTACCATTTTTAATTTGAAGCGTATGAAACCGCTTCGTTATGCCTTTTCCCTGGTGAATGCCGGATGGCAAAGTAAAGAGGAGTTGCAGGAGTGGTTAACAAAGCTGACTGCAGAGTATCAGTCTGGAGAAGCTTTATTTTTACCCATTAATCAATATAAGAACCTTGCTTCAGAAGATGATCCTGATCTTCAGAGTTTAATTGAAAAGAACCAGTCGCTCAGAGAACAGTTGCTTAAAGTTCCTGAAAAGCTTTTGAGCCAGTCAGCTGATGTCATCGGAATTTTAGAAATACTGCAACCCATCGTGCAATTATTTGAAGGTAAGCCCAAGTGATAGAGTCAATCGATATATATAATCCGGCAGATATTAATCTGAATCGAGATGCCGTCATCGAGGCTTCTGCCGGCACTGGTAAGACCTACACGATTCAAAAACTGGTTGTCAGGTTGATTCTTGAAAAAGGTTATGATTTATCTGAACTGCTCATCGTAACTTTTACTGAGAAAGCGACAGGCGAACTGCGTGAGAGAATTCATTTGGCTTTAGTCGAAGCACTTGAAGAATTCCCCGATCAACGGCAGAAACTTGAGCAGGCTCTCAATAAGTTTAATGAAGCTAAGATCTTTACGATTCACTCTTTTTGCCAAAGAGTTCTACAGGAGTTTGCCTTTGAAAATAGCAGCAGCTTTAATTTTGAACTGACTCAGGACCAGCCTATTTATCAGAAGATTTTGAATCAGCGCAAAAGACATTGGCAGGAAGCCCCAGAAGTTTGTGAGCTATTGCTTGAAAATTATAGCGAGTCAGAAGTCGATTCTTTACTGTGTCGTTTGGCAGCGTCTTCATCAAGTGATGATGTCTTTATCCCGTTTGATTCAGCAAGTTCAGAGTTAAAGCAACTCAAAAACTCTTATGTAACTGAATTAAAGGAACTGAGTCGAAAGGATTTTTCGGCTTATCCAGATTTATCATCATTCACTAAGCCAAAAGTAAAATATCAAGACCTGTTGCAGCCTGCTTTAGAGTTTGCTGCTAATTCATCTCTAAGTAGTGAAGAAGTTTTCAATCATGTCGTGGATCTCTTTCCTGAAAAATATGCGGTTGGTTACTTAATTAAGGCGACTTCTGGTAAGAACAAAGTCAACTATGATGACGAACTTCAGGCCAATCCACATATCGTTCAATTATCGAAACTTCTGGATGAAATTTATGGTCTTAATGAGAAGTCTAAAGATTCTGCCTGGTGCAGCTTTTTAAAGAGAGAGATTTTTGAAATTAAGTCTCTTGTGAAGGCTTATAAAAGAGAGCGCTCCCTTTTAAGTTTTGATGACATGATTGAAGATGTCTACCAATCTTTGAAAAGCGACAAAGGTTACTTGCTGAAAGCTTCACTGCGAAAGTCCCTCAAAGTTGGTTTGATTGATGAATTTCAAGATACCGATATGCTGCAGTGGAATATCTTTAAAGCTATCTTTCACGATGATAAGCAAGGAGAATCCAATCGCTTAATGTATATTATCGGTGATCCCAAGCAGGCGATTTACAGATTCCGTGGAGCAGATATCAATGCTTACCTGAAGGCCCGTCATGAATTGCTTGAGTCTGGCGCTAATTACTACAATTTGCCGGTGAACTGGCGTTCTCTGCCACAATTGACTTCCAGCTTCAATCAGATCTTCAGCGGCAGTAGCTGGTTTAAAAAGAGCTCAGTGAATGATTGGGATATCTGTTTTAGAGATTCTGGTAATCAGGATGCACAGAACCCAGAGTTTCGCATGCAGAATGGCCCGGCAGTTCATGAAGACAGTAGTGATTCGAAGCTTATCAATTTCATCGAGCTCAATGATCCAGATGAAAAAGACGATTGGCGAATTAAGAAAGAAATCACAGAACAGTACGTCGAGAATATTCAGGCTTTACATCAGAATATGTCTTTTATGATAAAGGGTCGGAGTAAGAAACTCAGTTATGGCGATATCTGTATTTTGATCCGCAAACGAGATGATTTTAAGCCTCTAGAGAAAGCTTTTCAGGAAGCGGAGATTCCATTTAGCTTTTACAAGCAATCGGGTATTTATCAATCGAGCGAAGCCTATGCTCTTTACTATGCGCTTTGTTCATTTCAAGAACCGGGTAACTCAGGTTTTAGAAAGAGAGCTATGGTAACTGACCTTTTTGATGTATCTGCTGAAATGGCGGTGAAGGAAGACAGTTTAGCCGATGATCACCCGGTTTCAGTTCTTTGGTTTGAATTACTGGAATTAGCTGAGAAAAATCAATGGTCGGCGTTCTTTAAACTTCTTGTCTATGGCAGTGGCTTGTTAATCAGGTTACATAGCACTCGAAAAAGTCATAGCGCTTATGTTTATGAACAGCTCACAGATGAATTGTTGGCCTTGGCGATCGATCAGAACCTGACTATTAGCAGCCTGGCAGAAAAGCTTTTACACTTTATTGAATGCTATGAAGAAGCGGCCAGTGATTATCATCAGAAAGAGCTTGAGGTTGATGCTGTAAAGGTCATGACCATGCACGCCAGTAAAGGCCTGGAGTTTCCAGTCGTCTTTTTGTTCGGTGGATTTACCCCTTTGACTGAGAGGAGCAGTGGCTATCACAAATACTTTGATCGTACGCTGCAAAGAACAGTGATCGACCTGACGAAGAATAGTAAAGCTGCCGTTCAAGCCGAAGCGGATTCTGAGATTATTCGCCTTTACTATGTGGCATGTACTCGAGCTGTCTTGAAATTGTTTATGCCGGCGATAAATAAGAAATCTATTTTACAGAACCTCTTTTCAGAAAGTCACAGAACTTTACAAATTCCTGAAACTAAAGATGACCTTCTTTTGCAAGAGCAGGAAAGTACCTCAAGGGAGCCTAAACCCAGTTATAATTTTGATCTTCCTGAGTGGAAGAGTTTCTCACAGAGACGCGTCGGTATTTACTCTTTCTCGTCTATTGCGCACTACATGAACGATTCTGAAAATGTCAGCTTCAGTGAAAAGGAAATGCAGTTGACGAGGTATGACGATAACTCACGTCTGCAATTCATCGAAGATGAAGAAAGTGAGTTGATTCTTCCTCGTGGCGCTGCGACAGGGGACCTTTTGCACGAGATTCTTGAAAATCTGGATTATGCTCAATTTGAATCAATTTCAGAGCCGTCACAGATTTTGGTGCCAGGTACTGAAGTGAATAATGTTCTTACTAATTCATTGCAGAAGTTTCCCTTGGCGGAAAAATATCTTAGAGATGAAAGTGGGAAAGTTATCGACAGTCATATGGATGCCCTGGCTCGCATGTTATTTCACACTTTAAAGGCTCCAATTCCTGAACTGGGTGGAAAAGCTCTTTGCACTTTAAAGCAGAAAGATACCCTTCGAGAGATTGAATTTAACATGCGAGTCCCAGGTTCAGACTCTTACTTAACGGGTATAATTGACCTTGTTTTGCGGGTGCGTAAAGGCGATGCTTCTTATATTTACTACATCCTCGACTGGAAAACGACTTCAGTAAATGGCGATTACTTCAGAGAGTCTTTGGAGCTTTCGATGCGCGAGAAGAAGTACAAGTTGCAGTATGAGCTTTACTCTTATGCCGTGCAGGATTGGTTTGAGAACAACTTTTCGTCGAAGCATAGTCTTGGTGGATCCATATATATTTATTTGCGTGGCATGAACGTAAATTATCCGGGAAGGGGCGTCTACTATTCTAATTTTAAAGGTGCTGCTGGAACTAAAGAGCGTTTGGCATCGATGGTTTCTAAGGGGGCGAACCGCTAATGAGTCGTTGGGATGAACAGGCATTTGAGAAGATTTATCAGGATGAGAAATTTGGCTCCCTTTACTACGTGGCTGCGAACAATTGGAGTCTCAGCCTTATAGATTTTCAGTTAGTGCGGGACTTCAGCTTAAAAAACGTCGATGTTCAGGAAGAGCATATTGTTCTCTTCTTGTTAGTTTTCCATTCTTTGAATGAAGGAAGCTTGTGCCTAAAGCTAGGTTCAGAACATTATTATTCATCGCTCAATATTTTTCCGCAGATTGATTCAGTAAAAATGAAAGAGCAGATCGAGCATGGAGCTTTCGAAAGCCTTGTTGCAATTGATGCAAGAATGCGTCCTCTGGTACTTAAGGACGACAATCTTTACCTTTATCGAAATCTCGCCTTAGAACAGAAATTAATTGAGAACTGCCAGAAACTTTGGCAAGAAAACTCCCAGAGACAGCTGACAGAAAGCTTAATCGCAGACTTCAAAACGGTTTTTGAATCCTTGTCTTATGAACTGCACCCAAGACAGACTTTGGGTGTTATCTGTGGCGTATTGAATCAGTTCTCGATTATTACGGGTGGACCAGGAACAGGTAAGACCAGTGTTTTGGCAACTTTACTTCGAATTCTGGTGAGACAGCCTGGAGAAGATATCGATAAAATTCGCCTTGTGGCGCCAACCGGTAAAGCCGCTCAAAGAATGGCGGACTCTTTAGAGCAGAGTATTTCAGGCCTGAGTAACCCTGAAGGAATTGACTTGCATCTTGCTGATTTGGAAGCGACGACCATTCATCGATTAATTAAGTCTTACCTCAACAAAGAGAACGTCAAAATTAATGCTCAAACCTTGGTCATTGATGAAGTGTCGATGGTCGATGCTCGACTTATGGCAGATTTGCTTAATGCTATTTCTTCTGAATGCCGAGTCATTTTCCTGGGAGATAAGCATCAGTTGCCCTCGGTTGAGGCCGGCCAGGTTCTAACTGACTTATTGCCAACTGAAGCTCCTCTTTACTCAGAAGCTTTTTTAAGTTCAGTTAAGCAATTAGTAAGACCGGAAATTTATGAGTCGATGGTTATTCAATCTTCGGCTCAGGAATCAGCTTTGCAGGATAAAGTTGTGTTGTTAACTAAATCTTATCGCTCAGCTGAGGAAATTCTCGAGTTAAGCTTGCGGGTTAATGTAGATAGCGAAGATGAGTTGACTTCATACACCCTTAGAAGTGATTTGCTGTTGCAAGAGGAGAGTGAAGTGACGGAAGGCTTGCCACTCTTTGATTTTAAGAAAGGAGTTAATCCGTACCCACAAACTTGGTTCGATGGCAGAAGCTCAGTGCAGTTCTTCTGGGAAAGTTTCCCTGAAGAAGACTTTTTTGAGACCTGGTTTGAGCAGTGTTTTAATCAAAAAACAGATTCTTACCTGGCGTTATTACGCAAAACTATTAATCAGCAGCCGTATGATTGTCTTGATAAGCTTTTTAGTGAATTGGAGGATAGCCGAATTTTGTGTTTTACGAGAACAGGTGAGCATGGCGTCAATCGTCTCAATCAAATAGGATCGAAATATCTTCGCAATACGCTGAGTGATTATAACCATGCTGATTTATTTCACGGAGCCCCGATTATGATCACCAGAAATGATTACAGCCGAGGCTTATATAATGGCGATGTCGGTTTGGTTCTAAAAGTTGATGATGGTTATAAAGCTTACTTCCGAAAAGAGGATGGCTATGTGTCTTTTTCTGTTGAGGTATTGCTGAACTATGAATTGTCCTTTGCCATAACTGTTCACAAAAGTCAGGGTTCGGAGTATAACAAAGTGTTGCTGCTCGTGCCGGAAAGTCGGGAGAACCGCTTATTGTCACGGGAAATATTGTATACTGGAATTACCCGTGCCAAGAATAATTGCATAATAGCCGGCGACAAAACTATTTTCCTGGAAGGAGCCGCCCGGAAAATTCATCGAGAGAGCAGCGGAGCTCTTTGGAAGTAAACTGGATTTTTATGAGAGACGCTAAAACTATAGCCGATGGAGCTTTGCCATCCTTACCCTGGGAATCTTTTCCTGAGGTCGGGGAACAGTTTGCGTCCTATAAGTTAGGCAAACTTATAGGTAAAGGTGGCTTTGGTACGGTCTTTCAGGTTCAGCCGGACCTACAAGTCGAATGGTTTGAAGCCGTCAAGATTTTACATCGATCCAGCGGGATTGATAAGCAGCGCTTCCTTAAAGAGATTTCCAGGCTCAAAGAAATCCGCTTACCGGGTATTGCCAGAATTCATGCAACCGGTGAAGAAAATGGTTATCTTTACTACAGCATGGATTACGTCGATGGCGAAAGCTTTGATCAATGGGCATTAACAGCGAAGAATCAAACTGAAATTTACCGAGCCTTTATCGAGCTTTGTAATACGGTTCAGAATTTACACGATCAGAATTTTATTCACCTTGATATAAAACCGCAAAATGTAATGGTGAATTCAGATGCTCAGGTCAAACTTCTCGACTTTGGTATTTCTACCAAGAAGGGGACTTCGGCCGTTAAATCAGCAGATGGTCTAGGAGCAGGGACTTATGAGTTTTCTTCTCCAGAACAGATAAATGGCGAAGACCCAGCGGCAGATATGGATGTCTATGGTCTTGCTTGTTTGCTTTACACTGTTCTTGCAAAAGCTCACCCTAAGATTCCAAGAGCAGGTGTCGCAGCTGAATTTATTCCTGATAAAAGTCTTTCTCGTGAAGATATTTTACAATTGTGCTCTTTTGCTGAAGTCGAAGATATTCGCACCTATAACTTTGAGATTTCACCAGAAATTGCTGAAGTTTTAAACAAGGCTTTATCGTCTTCAGAAAATAGATATCAGACAGTGAGTGAATTTCGTACAGCGCTCATAAACTGTGGCTGTTTGTTGCCTCTCTTTACGATAGTTTTTGATGGTGAACTAGAGCAAAGCGCTTCCTTCTTACCTGTACTTGAAGCCATGAAGCTGGAGTTTGCTAAACAAATTCAGATTGTTGCTTATACCAAAAAACACAGTGCACAAGGTGATTTTCAAGTTTCTGAAAGTGATGAATTAGAGATTGCAGAAACAAAACTGCGCAAGGCACTTTTTGAAAAGCTCTCAAAACCAGATGATTCCGCATGGGATAGGTCTCCATATAAATCACTGCAAAGTTATACAGAAGAAGACGCTCATTTATTCTTTGGACGCGATAAAGAGATTGCCCATCTTTGTTCATATTTGGAGGGGCTTAAACCTGAGTCGGCTATAGTCACTGTTCTGGCTCCCAGCGGTGCCGGGAAATCGTCTTTTCTAAAAGCTGGAATTATCCCGGTCTTTAAACAGAGTTCTGGCTGGAATTGTATTCTTACCAGACCAGATGCAGCCTTACGTCAGAATCTTGAAGACTACATTCAGAATTACACAGATAGTTCACAGAATAAGCTTTTGATCATCATCGATCAATTTGAAGAGGCTTTACAGACTTTGGCCGATTACAAATGGTTAGCTGTCTTGCTGAATAAGGTTTTAAATACTGCGAACATTCGAATTATTTTGAGTTTGAGGAATGACTTTTACCAGGAATGTATTTCCTTTCTCGAATCTGCCGGCTTAGCTCAGAACCTTTACAATTTACCGAAACCGGGTGAGAGCAGTATTAACCGCATGATTCGCATGCCGGCTCTCAAAGCTCACTTAAAGTTTGAAAATGATCCTCAGTCAGGAAAAAGTCTTGTAGAGATATTAAGAGCGGAAGCCATGCAAAATCCTGAAAGTCTGGCGGCACTTTCTTTTACTTTGGATGAAATCTTTAGACGTTCTCCCAAAGGGCTGATGTCCCATGAAGTCTATAAAGAACTTGGAGGTATGCATGGTGCTTTAGCTCGTCGGGCTGAGAGCCTGATTCAGGATCATGGGCTTTTGCATATGGATCAAACCTTTCATAAGGTTTTTCAACGCCTCATAAAAGTAGACGAAAACCATGTTCCAAGAAGACTTTATGCGGATTATGAAGCATTAACTGCTGATGCCAAGCTTCTAGTACAGGCTTTTATTGAAGCGCGGTTATTTACTTTAGAGATGGATGAAAAGACATCCCGCAAAATATTAAGTGTTTCGCATGAAGCTTTAATTCAACAGATTCATGGTTCTGGATGGACTCGAGTCATCAATTGGTTGTCGGATCAAAAGAGTAATCTAGTGATTCACAAGAGAGTCAGAGCTGCAGCTAATGAATGGGATGAAAATGGTCGGCATCGGAAATTCCTTTTTTCCAATTCAGATCAAATGCGTGAGATTGTTGATTTGCAGAATAGCCAATGGGATTTTTCTATTTTAGAAAATGATTTTATCCGGGCTTCTAATGGCATTATTCGTCGCCGCTATTTCTATGGCGGAGTTGCCATGGTTTTGATTTTGGCAATTACTTTCTTTTTTATAAAAGAGGTAAACTTGGTTCAGAATCTGACCAAAGAAAGAGCCATTATACAACAGGAAGTCAATGAGCAGAAGGCACAACTTGCCGAATTAGACGCTCAGAAAAAGAGTGCTTCATCACAACTGTCTGCGAGAATTGATTACAGTCAACTGTCGCGTATAGCATCACTCCAGCAAAATAACTCTTTGCCGACTCCAACAGCCTTCAGCATGTTAAGCGAAGTAAGGGAAGAAGGGCGCAATTGGATGTGGGGGCAGTTGCTTTATAATGCGATTCCTGAACATTTAGTGCTTTTGGGGCATAAAGAAGAAATACTTTCTGTAGAGTTTTCTCATGACCCTGAAAGTAAATATTTATTGACTTCTTCTTGGGATGATACTGCAATCTTGTGGGATTCTTATACAGGGGTACCTCTAGTAACCTTTAATTATAGCGGTACCAATTTGAAGACGACAGACTTGGAGGATGCTCGTTTCTCCTACGATGGTCATATCGCTCTCGCTTGTAATGATGGTTCTGTTTATGTCTGGAATGTCAATGAGGCGATTCGCAGTACAGCCAAAGCTCAGGAAATCAAAATGGATCATACTAAGATCCGCCGTATTTTCTTTTCTAAAGATAACAAGTACATGCTTTGCAGTGGCAGTGAAGGGCGCTTTTCTATTTGGGATTGGCAAAAAAAATCGTTTAAAGAGCCACTGGCAGTAGGAGTTCACTCTGAAGATGAAAGTAAGCGTGTTTACTCAGCTCAAATTTCTCCGGATGGTAAAACTGTGGTCTCAGTTGGTTGGGATGGCTCGGTTAAAAAGTGGAGCTGGAATGGTCAGGAGCTTTCGGAGTCTAAAGTCATCGGTAAACATGAGTCTGAAATATGGTGGGGTGAATTCAGCCCGGATGGTAAGACTTATGTTTCTGCTGGCCGTGACAAACAGATTAAGATCTGGGACTATCACAAGTCGAAGCTTATTCATAGCTTTGGTAAAGATGAACATAAGTCAGATATTCGTTGCGCTACTTTTTCACCAGATGGGCAGACGCTTCTGACGACTTCCAGAGATAAATATGTTCGTACCTGGCGTGTCAGTGATGGTCATTTGATCTCTGAAAAGAAAAGTCACGATAATTTGGTTTACTGTGCTGACTTCAGTTCAAATGGCAAACGCTATGCCACGGTATCAGCGGATCGGGTTCTAAATGTATATGAAAATGAGTCTAGCAATCAGGATAATCACATATTGTTTCATGGAAGTTTAGTGGAGGATTTTGATTATTTAGATGGTCAGTTGGTGTCTGCCAGCGCAGATGGAGAAATTCGTTTTTGGGATTTACGCCAGGGAAGTATGCTCAGTCATTTCAAGCATGATGAGACTTCTACGATTCCTCTTAAAAAGGTATCGTTTATCGATGAAGGAACTCTTATTTCGGCCGACTTGAAGGGGGGGGTAAAGCTTTGGAAGTATGCCGGACATACCTGGGAATCTTTGGATTTACAATCGGGGATTAATTCACGTCTCAATTCTCTGGTTCTCTCACCAAGTAAAAAGTACATAGCAGCTTCTTTTAAAAATGGCGAAATAGTGATTTGGAGCGTCGCAAATTTACAGACTCCCAAGAAACTAGATCCAGCAATATTAACTAAGCAGGACCCGTGCATAGCTTTCGTAAATGATAATACTCTTTTATGTGGTAATGAGAATGGCCTTTTATTCAATTTAGATTGGCAAGATTCCACATTTACAGAATTACCGGTTAAACATAAAAGGAAAGTATTTTATGTTGGGCGCTTAGAGTCTGGTGAGGACGAATTATTTGTCTCATGCTCTCGTGACAGTAAGATTTTGATTCTGGATAAAAATTATAATATTGTGAATGAACTGTCTCACGGAGTTCGAGGGGATGCTTCTTATGCTGACTTGAGCATGGATAATCAGTTTTTAGTGAGTAGTTCTTCCAGAGATAACAGCGTCTTTGTTTGGGATCTTGTGAATAATCTCGAGTTGTTACCTCTTTCAGGTCATGAAGAGCCAATTACCAAGGTGAAGGTTATATCGGATAATCTGGTCGCCAGTTCTTCTAAGGACGGCACCATTCGCCTTTGGCATTCGGTATCTTGGTCAAGACTTAAGAGTTTACTGCAAAAAGAAAGCCTGCAAGATGACTTACAGGCTTTGATTGAGTCTATAAAAATTTATCAGTTACAGAAAAATTAGACAGCTTCTAGAGCATTAATTGAAGGAGCGTTTAGAACCTCAAGTAACTGAGCTTTCTTTGCTTCGAAGGCTTTTTTGAGGTCTTCTAGCTTTTCTGCGTAAGACTGTTTCTCTTCATGACTTTTAGAGTCATCTTTACAAAATCTAAAATACTTATGAGATTCTTCAATCCATTCATTCATAGAGTGAGTCAGTTCATTAAAGCAGTTTTCAACTTTCTGGCAGAGAGTATTTTCATCAGCAAGGTTAAGTCTTTGGTAAAGCTTTTCTTTCTTCTTAGTCATTGACTGAAGAGTTACAGCTTTCATAATTTGTTTTTCTGGAATCATTTTTAGATTACTAGCCAGTCCAAACCAGCTCCAAAGCTTGATAGTCCATTTAGTAGGGTCAAAATGGTACCACTTTATGCCATTGCGGTAATCGGCCTGGAAAGTGTGGTGGAAGTTATGGTAACCTTCACCGTAAGTAAATAGAGCCAGGAACCAGTTATCTCTCGATGTATCTTTGCTTGCATAAGGCTGCGATCCAAAGAAGTGGCAGGCAGAGTTAATTAAAAAAGTGAAGTGGTGGTTTAAGACAAATCGCAGTAGACCGGCAAGAACCAAAACACCATAGATTGAGTTACCGTGGCCAGTGTAGGATTTGTAGGCCCAACCCAGGAAAATAGGTACAACTATATTACTAAATATTACAAGTGGTACATAAAATTTGGCCTGGAAGTTGACAATAGGATCTTTCTTAAGATCATTGACATTGCTTAGGTCAGCAGTTGATCCTTGGTAATGCTTGAGAACCCATCCCATGTGAGAGTACCAAAAGCCTCTTTTCGCAGAGTAAGGATCTTTTTCATTGTCATCAACATTCTTGTGGTGACGTCTATGGTCTGCAGACCATTTGAGGATAGAGTTTTGAGTAGCGCAGGCGCCCCAGTAGGCAAGCCATAGTTTCACAGGCGTACTGGCATTATAAGCTTTATGTGACCACAGGCGATGGTAACCCGCAGTTATTCCGGTGCCTGTTGTGTACATAAATACAAAGAAGCAAATCCAGTCAAAAGAAGTGAATCCAAAATTGATCCAGTAGTAAGGGACAAAAATGACAGCAAGTAGAGGAGTAGAAAATAAGACAGAGGTATTTAGCCAGTCTTGCTTAGCATCAGGTATATCTAAATTCATTAAATTAAAATTTCCGTAAGGTTTAGATGAATATTTTTAGTCGACAATTATTTAGTCAGTGTAACCTAACGTAAAGAGTGCGATTCTGCAAGTTTTTATGTGAACTTCAATAGAAAGAAAAAGCCGTTTTTTTCGATCTTGGCTATCTTGCTAGTGAAGACTTTTGTTGAATGTAGTTTTGACAATTTTAATTAAAAAGATGCTCTGTAAAGTCTTTAATCCTCAAGTTTGAAGTGGTTAAACCGTAGTTGCGTTCTAAAACAAGGATTGCAGCACCAATGACGCCTTGTTGTTTACCATAGCTGACTGAATCCATAACTTCCCAGGATTTATATCCAGCCTTCTGACTGTATTCGGCGAACTTATCGCGGATGTAATCAATACCATTTTCAGGATAAAGTGTCAGCCAGTCGTCGAAAAATAAGGCATCTGGCTGAAATGCTAAAACAAAGGGCTCTGTCGCTTCATAAATTGCTTGTGCAGCTTCTTTCAAAAGAGTCAATGCTTGTTCATCCTTATTTTGAATTTTATTGAAAAGTTCGTGTCGTTCTTTGATTGTTTGGGTGATTGGAATATGACCGCGTTCTCCAGGAACAAAACCTTAAAGTTTATCACAAATACTGCGGAATCCGGCAACTGTGACAAGACAGCCCTTTTCTCCACAGTAGCATGGATAGTTGCTGTCTTTGATTTTTACGTGTTGAATAGAGAGTTTTTTGAGGCGTTTACTGGAGATCATCAGTCCTTCCCAGATACCGCCAAAGTTAAGGCGATCACTGATACAGAAAAAAGTCTTATTTTTTCTTAATTCTGGGCGAGCCTGATATTCTGCTATTGCATAAACGCTGGAGATTTGTGAAGTAAAGACAGGCCCAGCATTGAGGTTTTCCAGAGAATTTATCAGTGAGAGTCTTCCTGTTCTACCGCCTATGTAGTAATTGTCATACAGTTTTTCTGGGTCTTTATGCATAATGCCAGAAGTAGCTAAGCCAATTCCAAGATTGCAGCCTTTGGAACTCTTTAAAAGTCTCTCAATTTCCTTGATGATGTTTTCTATACACTCATCAGGTTTTTCAGGTAGCAAGTTGCTTATTGAGTTTGTTGACTGCAGTTCGCCAATAGCATTCACCAAAGAGATTTCTATCGTAGTACTAACGGTAATACCAATAGCAGAAAATGCTTCGGGGTTAATCTTCAAGAGAATAGGAGGCTGGCCTCGACGTACCTGCCCATCGTCTTCTGCCTGACATTCGAGTAACCACTTTCTCTGCAACATTCCTGCTACTGCACGAGTGATATTCCCTCTGTTCATATTTAATTTATCGGCAATCTCTGCTCGTGATAAGGCATTATTAACTCGCAGGAGTTTGAGAATTTCCAGTTGTGTTGAACCTCGCATTCAGTGTCCCCTTAGTCTAAATATTAAAAAGTTGCTTATTTCAACTTAACGTATTATATTGAAATAAGCAACTTAATATTTTTATTCTTTTAACTAAAGAGAGGGAGACTGTTATGAAAGAGTTTTTGAGTCCTGAAAATGTTGAACTTTGGGTAAGTGTGCCGGGATTACTCCTGGCAGGTTTTATAATCGCTTACTTTGGAGCTCCGGCCATAGTGTGGACGGCATTTCTTTTGGTGGCGATGGCTGGCTTCGGGGCGAGTAATACAGCCTTGTTGATTGTCGGTGCCGTTTGTTTGATTTTTATTTTACCGCCGATTCGTCGCATTTTGCTATCGAAGCCACTAATGAATTTAATTAATAAACTAGGCTTGTTACCAGCAATTTCAGAAACCGAGAAAATTGCTATCGATGCCGGTACTGTTTGGGTCGAAAAGGAATTTTTTACCGGTAAGCCTAATTTTAATGAACTCTTATCGCAGCCCTATGAAAAGCTATCAGAGGAAGAACAGGCTTTTGTAGATGGCCCATGTCAGGAACTTTGTGAAATGGTGCATGACTGGGATATTCAGTGCGACGGGGACCTTCCTCCCGAAGCCTGGGATTACATAAAGAAAGAAGGCTTTTTCAGTTTCATTATTCCTAAAAGATATGGCGGTAAAGAATTCTCCGGTTTAGCAGTCAGTAGCATCGTCGGTAAATTAACAGCAGCTTCCGGCCCGCTGGGAACGACTGTTATGGTGCCGAATTCACTTGGTCCGGCTGAACTTCTACTGCACTACGGTACAGAAGAACAGAAAAATCATTACCTGCCAAGATTGGCCGATGGTCGCGAAATACCATGTTTTGCTTTGACTGAACCTACTGCAGGATCAGATGCCGGTTCAATTACCGCGAATGGGGTGGTCTTTAAGAAAGATGGACAACCATACGTTCGTTTAAACTTTAATAAGCGCTACATCACTATGGCGGCAGTCTCAACTGTTATGGGGCTGGCATTTAAACTTTCCGACCCGGAAAATATTCTGGGTAAAGCAGAAGACCTGGGTATTACGGTGGCTCTGGTGCCAAGTAATTCAGAGGGTGTCACTCTTGGGCGTCGTCATGATCCCATGGGAGCCTCTTTTTATAATTGTCCGGTCAATGGCAAAGATGTTGAGCTACCGATCAAAGATTTTATCATCGGTGGAGAAGCCGGTGCCGGAAAGGGCTGGCGTATGCTTATGGACTGTCTGTCTGCCGGTAGAGCGGTAACTCTGCCGGCATCTAGTACAGGTGTCGCTAAACTATGTTACTATTCGATTGGAGCATATGCCAAGGTTCGCAAGCAGTTTGGTATTTCCATCGGTAAATTTGAAGGTGTTCAAGAGCCCATGTCACGCATTGGTGGTTACACCTATCTTCTCGAAGCAGCGCGGGTTTATACTTGTGGTGCCGTTGATAAAGGAGAAAAGCCCTCGGTCGTATCGGCTATTGCCAAGTATCACTTTACTGAGATCGGTCGTAAGATTATAAATGATGCCATGGATATCAGCGGTGGTTCCGGAATTTCTCGTGGACCGCACAATATTTTTGCCAATCATTATATTTCGACACCGATTGGCATCACGGTAGAAGGTGCCAATATCCTGACCAGAACTATGATTGTCTTCGGTCAGGGCTTGATCCGTTGCCACCCATTTGTCAAAGGTCAGGTGGATGCTTTGGAAACAGGTGATGTCAAAGGCTTCGATAAAGCATTCTGGTCGCATCAGAAATTTGTCATTAGAAATATCTGCCGAGCTGTCGGCTTGTCACTCACTCGTGGTCATATTGCTCCTCAAAGTGGCGGTTTCCTGGCTAAGTACAAAAGAAAAATCAACTGGGGTTCTGCAGTTTTTGCAAGTCTGGCGGATATGATCATGGTTTCCTATGGCGGTGCTCTTAAACGCAAAGAGAATATTACCGGTCGTATGGGCGATATGCTGTCCTGGATGTACATGGCCTCTTGTGTTATGCGTCGTTATGAAGTTGAAGGTCAAAATGTTGCGCACAAAGATCATGCTGTCTGGGCTCTTGAGTACTGTATGCAGCAGTATCAGGAAGCACTCCAGAAGGTTCTGCAAAATGTCAACGTACCTGGCTTGACCTGGTTACTGCGTGGCCCGATCAGACATTTCTTCAGACTGAATTCCTTTGGTAATGGTGTCAGTGATCGTACCGGTCAGAAGATTGCTGAAGACATGATGAAAGCGGATACAACTCGAGATGCTATGTGTATTCATACTTACGAAACTGAAAACGATGACAAAGGGATTGGCCGTTTAAACAAGGCTTTCCTTGCTGAGTGCAGTGCTGGCGATGCCCAGAAAAAAGTTATGGATGGCGTTCGCAAGAAAGTTATCAATAAAGACAAGCCTCAGGATTTACTTAAAGCAGCTCAGGATAAAGGTCTTATCAGTGAAACAGAAGCCGAGATGCTGGCGAACACTCATAAGAGCAGTGTAAATGCCATTCAGGTCGATGCTTATAAAGTAGAAGAGTACCTAAAGAATAAGCACCCAAAGGCAGTTAACTGAGGAGTTTGACGAGCAACCTTATAACCTGGAAAACTCAGTAGAGAGATTTATTAAGTCGTAAGTCATTGATTTCGAATAGCGTGAGTGTCTTTTTGCCTTTACCCATTGTGTGAAAGAAAAACAGCGCGCTATTTGCATATTTGATCCACGCTAATAGGAGAGTCCACATGACTAACACTACGGCATCATTATCATCCGACTCAGAAGTAATAAATCAAGTAAACAGCACAATGAAAGTAGATGCAATCTGTGGGACAAACCATGTCAGTTGGGATAACACTCAGGCCTTCACGCCAGTAGTGCAGCTTGTCTTTTTTCTCAGTTTTTAACTTGCTCGAATCTCTTCAATAATTGGGTGGATAATGCGCCTTTGTCTTATAAAAGTAACGATGCATCAAATAAAAAAGACATCCTTGGTACGTTGCTTCTTTCAGCATTGCCAGGCCATAAACGCTACACGCATATGAATGTAATCTCTGGCGATGAAGCCAGTGTAGAAATTTTAGATCTCAATGAAGTTTGCAGTGAAGACTCGATTTACGTCGCCAGCACAAATCGAAAAAAGCTGTCGTTACCAAGGCAATTGAAGATAAGCAACCAACACTTTTTCCT
>JAKVBD010000029.1 GCA_022446985.1 Lentisphaerales bacterium | reverse complement strand
GCATCTTTTGTCACAGACTTCAAAGCTGTAAAAAAACAATTTACTAACTGGGTCAATCATCAGCAGATAAAGATTCCTGATCATATATCTTCAACTACTGTAGGACTACAGTTCAATGAAAAAGGCGCCATCGAGGTATTACCTGTCGGTAAGCCCTCTAATCAATGGAATTTAAGTCTATGGTTAAAATACAGTAAGCCAAATTTCCGTCAGGCAGTCTTATCTCATGAAAGCTTCAAAGATCACAATACAGGGGGCTGGAATCTATATTATTTTGATAATTTTGTTCGCCTCCACACTGTTCAAAGATCATACCATCATGACCAAGGAGATATTCCAAACTTAAGGCAAAATGAGTGGTTCCACTTAAGTATAAATGTCAAGTCTTCAGGTTTTGGCTCTATAGTTGAAGATATGTATATGAATGGAAAATTAGTCCAAACACATAATCGGCAGATGCTCTTTTTAAATCAACAAGTTCCTATGCTAATTGGAGGGCTCACACAAAATGCGATGTCAGCATTTGGCACTAGGGATCAACAACACAACTTCTACTTTATGGGAGAAATGGCCAACTTAGTTTACATGAACCGCGTATTAAAGCCTGAAACTATCAAACAATTATTCGAAACCAGCCGTGATAATTTCTTTGACTAGATCTCGCGCAAATGAGACTTCATGCAATCCTTTAACTTTTTGCGCAAACGATCTAAAAGAGATTGAACAGATAAAAAACTGCGGCCTAGTTTTTTACTAACCTCTTCGACTCTCATTTTGTCAAAATATTTCATTTGCAGGATAGCCTGATTTTCATGACTTAGTTTCTTAAGGCACTTATGCAAAGTCTTGATCATAATGTCTTGAGGTTCTTGTCTCTCTTGATATAGATATTCTGCTTCTAGTGAGGTTAGAATCTCTTCGGAAAATAATAAGTCCGTTTTTCTTTTTTTCTTAAAATAGTCAAAAGTTCTTCTCCGGGCAAAAGTCAGAGCCCAAGGAAGGAACTCCTTATTTGAATTATAATTACCGGCAGATTTCATGAGGCTGATTAAAGTTTCTTGCATAATATCATCGACTACATTCCAGTCATGGCTTAAAACATATATATAAGCCTTTAATTGATTTATATTTCTATAAGCCAATTTAACCATGTCTTCTTGATTCATCACACCTCAAATAAATATCACATAAGTTAAATAAAATATCTTTAACTTCCTTATAATTCAATAAAAAATTCAAGGGTGCTAGTTAATTAGTAATATCACCTAATTATTGCCCAAGCCCTTCAAGCAATCGTACTTTAATTTCAATTCTTGCCTTGGCAGTTTGGTCTCAAATATGTATGATGAGATCATTTTAGAAGAGAAGCTAAGTTTTTAATGAAAATCTGTCACCTCATAACACGCATGATCATTGGCGGGGCTCAAGAAAATACCCTTTACTCTTGCCAAGGCCAGATAGAAAATGGTCACGAAGTTATTTTGACCACTGGACCAACCACTGGACCGGAGGGGAAACTTCTTGATAAACAGAAAGTTCCAGGCCTTAAAGTCGATATTATTCCAGAGTTGGTCAGAGAACTCAACCCCATGACTGATTTGAAAGCCTACTTTGTCCTGAAGAAATATTTTAAAGAGAATCAGTTCGATGTCGTTCACACCCATGCTTCCAAGGCAGGGATTATCGGTCGCGCTGCAGCCTGGGCAGCGGGTATCCCCGCAGTAATCCATACAGTTCACGGGCCAGCCTTTCATCGATACGAAAAGGCCTGGAAAAACAAAATTTACATAGCTGCTGAAAAGTTTGCTGCAAATCGCTGCCATAAAATTGTGTGTGTTGCAGATGCCATGACAAAGCAATTTCTCGATGCCGGCATCTCCAAACCTGCTATGTACCGGACAGTTTACAGCGGTATGAATTTAGAAGATTACCTGAATCTCCAACGTGAAAGTGAGCTTAGAAAAGAATTAGGCATACCCGAAGACGCAATACTTATAGGTAAGATCGCCAGACTCTTTGAGCTCAAAGGTCATGAGTTCATCATTAAAGCTGCTAAAAAAGTTATTTCAGAAAACCCTAAAGTTCACTTTCTATTTGTTGGAGATGGACTTCTCAAAGAAGAATTAACTGCCGAAATTACTAAACATGGTCTTAGTAACCACTTTCACATGCCCGGCTTAATTCCTCCTTATGATGTACCTAAGTACGTAGATATCATGGATATAGTCTGTCACCTGTCTTTACGTGAGGGTCTCCCAAGAGCTGTAGTCCAGGGCTTAGCTGCTGAAAAGCCAGTTGTCGCCTACAACCTGGACGGCGCACCTGAAGTAGTTTTTGACGATAAGACCGGTTACATTTGTCCTCCAGAAACAGTTAAAGAAGTTGAAGATGCACTTTTAAAACTGGTAAACTCGAAAAAGCTTCGAGACGAACTCGGCAAGAATGGTCGTGAGCTCGTTAAAAGTAAATTTGCCTGGCAGAAAATGGTCGAAGATCTCGAAGACGTCTACGCCAAGGTTCTAAACTAAGGGTTTTCAAAAATACCAGGTAATGCCTAGACCAATCATGTCGATTGCCAATGATACATCTGTTCCCTCACCAAACTGAAGGTCTTTTTTATTCTCCGTAAACCCTTTCTTAAAACCATGTATGTAACTTAAAGTAACTTCCATATTTTCTGTAACTTCATGAGTTAATCCAAAAGTTATATGATGTTCAATTGGTGTTGGAAAGAGAGAATTGACATAGACTCCGTCACTATTCATCGATGAACGTCCATATGAATAACCAGTTCGTAAAGTTGTCTTATCTGTCACATCCCAAACCAAACCAGTCTTAACTATATGCTGCTCACTCCAACCATAACCGCCTTCTGAACCTTTATTCTTAAAGACATTAACATCGTCCCAGTCAATCCACTTGTAATCAACCAGCCAGATTAGTTCGTCTGTCAATTTATAAGAAATACCTGTTTGTATGAACTGAGGATGTTCTACCGCTGACATAACATCGTCATACTTATCAAATGACTCAGTCCACTGAGGTGAAGAGTACCCCAAGCCCCAAGCAAACTTCTCCCAGCTTTTGTGAACACCTAGAGTAAAGCCTCCTCCCCAGGAATCGTCCCACTCACCTTCTCCCTCAGTCTGAGTCCCAGCTGCACTTTGCATATCTGTTCTAATACGAGAAAAAATTAAGCTTGGCCCGGCACCAACACTCCAGCCACTTCCTAACTTTTTGGCATATACGGCCTGAAGCTTCATCGTCCAGTAATCAATAAACGTGTCATAGCCGTCTAAATCTCCTAAAAATGATCTGGAATTCTCAAGATGTGTATCTGCTCCTGCAAAAGTGTATAAGCCAAAACCAACAGTCTCTGTCTCACTTAGCTTATAGCTCAAAGACATATTCGGAATAAAGGCCTTATCTCTGGTTGTCTCTCTATTTGGATTAGAGCCGATACCATCCATTTCAATGGTACGCCTTGGGCTAAAGTATTCATAGTGAATATCAAAAGTGTTTCTTTCTAACTCGGTTATAGCTGCTGGGTTTATACCAATCCAGGTAGAATCCTCAGCACGCGCTGCACCGGCACCTGCAACTCCCGACTGTTTTGTTCCATGTGCAATAAAATCAGAACCGTTTGTTGCCTCAACAACATATATAAACGATAAAAGCAGTAAAATAAAATGAATTCTCATACACTTCCTAATTCTATATTTCCTTCCTGTCAACAAGGAACAACTATGCTCATACATTATGCCAAATTCAACTATTTTTAACGACTCTCTAATTTATTTTACAATTACATTCTAAAATGTAGAATTTTATGCCCCATACGTGCTATAATAAAAGCTAAAGTCTAAAAGTTGGGAGAATAACGGGTGATGCATTTGCCGACACAAGAGGGCACTCTATGAACGTGTTTGCTTTCTTACCATTTGCGGCATTTATGACCAATAGTTTCCTGCTCTTCTATGGTATTTCCAGAAATACCAGAACTGAACTTCACAGCAATTACTTGAAGTTCATGTTAGCCATCTCCATATGGTCCTTTTTTGACTTTATAAATTGGAACTGGCATGGACTTCATGAAGACTGGGTCATGTTCATATATCACATTCAAGCGCCTGCCTACATACTCCTTGGCATATACTTTTTACGCTTTAGCTACTCAATTTTAAATAAGAAGAAAGATTTTGTCTATAAGCACTTTATTTGGCTATCTCTCATTGTGTCCTTACTAGGAATGTTTACAGGAGCAATGACCAAAGATTATGAAGATGTTTGGTGGGGCATTAAACACATTCCAGGACCATTATTCCTTCCTGGTGTCTTCATATGTACAATTGTCCCCTGTCAGGCAGCTGTTTTCTTTCTCTTTAAAGGTATAAAATCAGCCAGTACTAAAGCCCAACGAAAGCAACGCATATTAGTCTTCTGGGGAAGTTTACTCACAGTCAACATTAGTTTTATCTCAGATATTCTTCTTCCACACTTCTTTGGCTACAAAAACGCCATGCAGTTAGCTGGAGCCAGTGCAACATTTATGGGAATATTCATGCACCGGGCAGTCACAAAGTATGACCTCCTGCCAATTAATGTTAAAGATACAATTGAAGAACTATTTGAGCACTCCAGACAAGGTGTTCTCATTATTAATTCCGAAAAGAAAATTGTCGAAATGAACCCAACTGCTGAAGTCCTTTTGGAAACAAATGAGGACGAATTATTAGGCGAACCCATCTCAAAGCTAGTTAAAGACGATATTTTTAATGAAGGAAAAGATGAGTGTGAAATTATCCGTTTAAGCCGTGAAGGTGACCGTTATTTACAAATTTCAGCAAATAGCCATATACGTAAAAACGAGCTCATCGGCTGGGTTCTCATCATTCGCAATGTCACATCAGAAAGAATGGCTCATAAAAAGATCAAGGAACTCAACCTGAATCTTGAAGAGCGTGTTAAGCAAAGAACCAACGAGTTAGAAGAATCTAAGCAAAAGCTGATCCTGCAAACAAAAGATCTCGAACGAATATCGAGATACAAATCAGAGTTCATGGCTAACATGAGTCATGAAATCCGTACTCCAATGAATGGTATAATGGGCTTTACTGAAATTATGCTTTTAGAACCTGAGCTTTCAGACCATGAGTATGAATCATTGCAAAACATTAAAAAATGCTCAAGTCAGCTTTTAGATTTAGTAAATGACATCCTCGACTTCTCTAAAATTGAAGCCGATTGTATAGCTCTGGAAAAAATATATATCGACCTCGGAGAACTCCTTCTTCAGTCAGCAGAGATCTGCCGTTCTAAAGTCGATCTATCAAATAATAATGTTGAGATCTTACTAGATACCTCCTCCATTAGCCATCTCGTCCTTGGCGACCCTACTCGACTGAAACAGATCATTATAAATATCGTTAATAATGCCATAAAGTTTACAGAGTCCGGATATGTTTTAATCAAAGCCGAAACCATACAGGAAAGCGATAGTAGCTTATCCGTAAAGTTCTCTATCAAAGATACCGGCATTGGAATTTCTGCTGTTCAAAAGAAACGTATTTTCAATGCCTTTGAACAAGCCGACGGCTCTACAACCAGGAAATATGGAGGAACCGGTCTTGGCCTTACAATCTGCAATAAACTTGTGGAGCTTATGGGAGGTGTGATCGAGGTGGAGAGTACTCCTGGCAACGGCTCAGAATTTCACTTTATTCTTGAAATGGCTAAAGGCGAAGAGATTCCAGCACCAGACTTATCTAACACCGATATAAAAGTTATTTCTATCGATAGTTCAGCTATTGCTCAACAAGTCTTACAAACCTCACTTCATCTCGCCCATGGCAATTACACAAAAGTAGACCTTAAAAAATTACTTTCTGAAAATACTGAACCTTCACATATCTTTATCAACTTAAATGAATTGGGATCTGCTGAAATTGAGGTGTTCAATGAAAAGCTCTCGACTTATGCTTCTACTCCAAAGGTCGTAGCCATTTCCAATAACAAAAACCAAGATTCCATCCAAAAAGCCAAACAGCTTCAAGCTGTAAGTCATGTCACGAAACCGTACAATCATATATATCTCCGCAAAGAACTAATCGGAATGGCAAAAGCCCCCAAAAAAGAAAAAACTATTTTAGAGTTATCAGAAAGTCATAAAATCCTTATGGTTGAAGACAATCCAGTCAATCAAAAATTACAGGTTAAAATCCTTCGCAAAATGGGCCATAACGTCAGTTTAGCTGTAGACGGCAAGGAAGCCGTCAAACTAGGCAGCACTTCTGGCTTAGATTTAATTTTCATGGATATGCAACTTCCTGAGATGAATGGTATAGAAGCTACTATAAAACTTCGAGAGATAGGCGTAAAAATTCCTATTATTGCTCTTACTGCAAATGCATTTGAATCAGATAAAAACCGTTGCCTGGCTGCAGGCATGGACGACTTTTTAACTAAACCAGTTAATCTTAAAACACTTCAGAACATTTTAAAGAAGCATCTTTCGAAAGCTGAAGTCTAGCTTTTTACGATCGGTTTCTCTGAGTAATATGATTCATAAAAGCTTTCTGTTTTAACATCGCTGCGAATTCTTCTAAGAAGCAAGTATTTGGTCAGCAAAAAGAAGATCTCAAAAGCATTACTTAAAACTTTCTTTTTCTGCCAACGTCGAGTAGATACATTCAGCCCTCCCCTAAGCTTGACAATCTGCCCTTCTGCCTGAAGGCCAAGAGCTAACTCAACATCTTCCATAAGAGGAATTTTGGGTAATAAGTTTTTACTTAAAACTAAATCACGCTTAAAGAACTGACCTTGATCACCAAAAGAAATTCCACATAGGGTGATTCTTAAATTATTCAAAAACTCAATCACTCTAAATTTATATAAACTAGAATCAAAATGAGCGCCAATCGCTCCACCTACCAAATCTGGCTGTTCCTTAAAGGCCAAAGCAACATCTTCCAAAGCTGATGAGCTGACTCTTTTATCTGCATGCAGTATGACGACATACTCGCCCTGTGCCTCTTTCAAGCCTTGTAGCAATTGATTACCACGACCTTTTTCTAAACAGTGGCTAACCTTAGCCCCTGCGTGACCAAACTTTTCAACGGTTTCATCACTTGAGCCTCCATCTATAACAATGACTTCTTGAGCTTTAAAACTTTGAGAGTTTAAGTCCTGCATTATTTGCTCTGCATTATTCGCTTCATTTAAGACAGGCATGATGACACTGATACTTCCTTGAGGTGACTTCAAAGCAACCGGCTTACTCCCGCGAATTTTTACATAACACAGGTATAAAAGAAAACCGATGACCGGCACGTATTGCATTAACTGATCATTCAGACTGTGAGAAAAAGCCATTCCCTGCCGCATTCTTTCATAGACCGCAAAATAAAAAACTGATGTCATTGACCAAAGAACGACCAATGGCGAATGAACCAAAACTGCCAAAGCAATAGCTATGCACAAATACCATGGGTGCATTGTCGGAGCGAAAAGTAAGAATGCCAGCATCGACAAGAACGCGCCGCGGATCGTATTATCTTGAGTCAACCAATACCCACCAACTAAAGCAATAAGAATAAAGAGACTTACATACTTCGCAGCTGTATATCCAACGATACTTACAAAAACTGCATGAAGAGAATCATTGAACTGCATCTCAGCGCCAAACTTTATGAGTGAATCGAAAATATGAGCCAGAGATATATCAAGATAAAGCACTGGTAATATGAAAGCTGCGATACTGAAAATAACTGCGTATAAATTTTCTTTGCGAATCAAAAAAGGTAAAAATAAAATAGAGGTAAATTTTACTCCCAATGCCAGTCCCAACATTAATCCTGCTAACTGATAGCTTTTTCTAACTTGAGCTAAAAAAGCACATAGAATGAAGAAGACCTGTATTACATCCAAATGGGCTTCCCCTGCGAAGACAACTAAAATAAGCGGATTCACTGCATAAAAAATTAAACTCTTTAGATTTTGCCCCTTCAAAATCAAAATTTTATAAAGGACATGTAACACCGCCATATCAAAGCCGATAAATGTCAATTTAAAAAATTCTGGAGCCGCCTGTATTTGACTCATGATCTTGAAAATCATAAGAGCTACAGGGCCATAAATGGCAGTCCAATCTTTGTGATTAATACCAGACCAATTATCACCAACCAAATGAGCTAAAGCTGTAGAATCTGGAGAAAATACATAAGGATCAAAGCCATTTGCTAAAACTTCACCTTCCCAAATATAACGAAAGACATCATCAGAAACTGCAAAAGGCAACATAAAATACCTTGTAGAGATAACTGCAATAAATAGAATAAAAAGATGAGCAGAGCTTAGTTCTTCCACACTCTTCCAAGCCCAGATCATGGCGCCACCAAGAGCTAGAAAGGATAAGGTAAATTCATTATTTCCAGACTGAGTTCTGCCTAAAAAATAACTAAGAGTAACAATACTGACCGTCGCCAAGCCATACGGGCTCAAGGCCGTTCTTCTGACCTCCGCAAAAAAGCCATTGTGAACTAAAGAAAGGATACCGTTAAACATGAAGCCCACAGAATAAACTCCGATAAAGAAACTGGCAATATACTGTTCATTAATCAAAAAATACCGCAAAGCTAGGCCACAATACAAACCAGCCGCTATCTCAGCAAAAGGCACCACAGGGATTTTCACAGTGTAATGCTTTGCTTCCTTATCGCCTTTCTTCGGCGTTCTCACAAAACCACTCACCTTGCCTGTAAGTGCTTCCCAAACTGCTTTGGAATTAGATATGCAAAGCCCACTACCAATAAACATGAGAGCAGGATAACAAGTCAGATTTTTAAGCCAATTTTTAGAAAGAGTCTTTTGAGAGGTGATGTAAATTAAGCCCGGAGCAGAGTAACAAATAAATAAAGAGAGATAAAGCCAACCGACGCTTTTGTTATCTGCCGTGTAAGCATTCAAAGTAGCAACCGGCCAGGCCAGTAAAGCTGTAAGTAGCATCAATGGATGAATCATATAATGCGTCGTGTGCATCAAGGCCTGATACTTCTTAAATAGACCGGCGAGAGGATCTTTCAAAACCTTAGGGATGATTTTCAGAGCAGTCTGCATCGAACCCTTGGCCCAACGAAACTGCTGAGATTTAAAAGCATTCATGTCAGCTGGAACTTCTGCAGGACATTCGACATCAACCAGATAATGAGTTTTCCAACCAGCTATCTGCATGCGGTAGGATAAATCCATATCTTCCGTCAAAGTATCATCTGACCAACCGCCACCATCTTTGATGGCCTGAAGAGACATAATACCGGCAGTACCATTGAAGTTCATATAGAGATCATTCCAGTCACGTGAGGACTGTTCCACAGCAAAGTGCCCATCAATACCCAAAGACTGAACCCGGGTTATAAGAGATTCATTGCGATTTAAATGCCCCCAACGAGACTGCACCAAACCAATTTTCTCACCTCTTAGAAAGTGCGGTATAGCCTTTAGCAGGTAATCCTTATGAGGAACAAAGTCGGCATCGAAAATAGCTACATAATCAGTCTTACACTTCTCTACAGCTTCTGTCAAAGCTCCCGCTTTATAGCCTTTGCGATTGACTCGGTGTAAGTGTTCAATTAAAACGCCTTCGTCTTTAAGACGGGCAACTATTCCAGCGATTAAATCGTAAGTTTCATCCGTCGAATCATCGACAACCTGAATGTGGTGCTTGCCTTCTGGATACTCCATTGCAACGACTGCTTCGATCACTCTCTCGGCGACGTTCAATTCATTAAAAATTGCTATCTGTGTCGTGACTGTCGGATAATCTTTCTCAGCAATCTTAAAATCGTTTGCAGCGGCTCTTTTCTCTTTCTCTTTTCGTTTGAAGAGATAGAACATTACATAGCAATTTAAACTGAGAAAATTAAGAACGAGAGATATAAAAAGGTAAAAGTATAACAACAGCTGTGACATTAAGCAATATCCTCTCCTGCTAAAGCGCCACCACAAGAACTACCACAACCTGCAGTACAAGTAAAACAATGCTCTGCAACAGCCACAGGTGCATTCATCCATTCATCTAGACTAAACTCATCAACATGGTAAGCTTTGTGCATTGGGTGTAGTTCAATCTGATTATTGAAATCACAATCAAAGATGCGTCCCTGCCAATCAACATTTAGCTGATCCAGGCACATCAAACCTTCTAGAGTCTTCTCATTGAAATGATCTTTCAGAAGCTCAATATAATTCTTGTATAACCCAGCAGCTTGCAGCTCTTCGCCATAACGGCCAATAGGCACATTAGCAATGGCAATAAGATTATTAAAAACTATACCATAGCGTTCCTCAAGCTCTCTTTTGTAAGCGACTTCAAGTTCTAGCGAATCTGGCGGCAAGACCGGCTTTTGCGGATTGTAGACCAAAGTCAGTTCATAATCCTTGCCATACCCCATTTTATTAAGCCACTGCAAAGCCTCTATACTCTTGTGAAAAACCCCCTCTCCTCGCTGCTGATCAACATTATCTTCAAGATAACATGGAAGAGAAGCAACTATGACCGGGCGATACTCTTGAAAGAGTTCAACTAAAATCTTTTTGCGACTCATAGCTGCAGTCAGATTACAACGAACGATGACCTTATCTGTTAAACGTGTCAACTCCTCAAGTAAGTAAGGAAATTGAGCATTAATTTCTGGAGCCCCGCCAGTGATATCGGCAACTGTGAATTTATATCTTTCCGCGAGAGAAATAATACTTTCAGCAGTTTGTTGATCCATATCTTCTTTGCGATCCGGTCCAGCAGACACATGACAATGAGTACAAATCTGGTTACACTTCTTGCCAACATTTAACTGAAGGACTTGAGGCTGCTTGCGACTTAACTGCGGAAACTTCTCGTAAATTCTAGACATTTAACTTCTCTACTTCTTCTTGCCAGTCTTTGGGAAGATCTTCCCAGTGATCTATATCGACCAACTCTGGAAGTAACTTGTAGGACAAATTACTTTCATAAATCTTAGTCAAAGTTTGCTCAAAAACCACTTCAGTCCCCCAGTCTATTTCTTGAAATAACTCTGGAGAATTATGACGCATAGCAATTAAATAATATCCACCATCACTAGATGGACCTAACACAACATCAACTTCATCTAAGTATGCCTTAGTTGTGTGAATGATTTCGGGAGATAAGTCTATACAATCCGCGCCTATAAAAATAAGTTTTTCCTGCTCTGAATGAAATCCATCATCCATAGCGGCTGTCAGCTTTTCTCCCAGATCGCCTTCTGACTGCTTATGAAGTTTATAGTCCGGCAACCAGCCTTTAGCAGTATTCTGTTCACATCCAGTATAGTAAACAACAAATTCCTCTTTAAACTCGGATAAACTTTCCAGAACGGTCGCTATCATTTTCTTATAAAGATAAAGCGCTTGTCCATCTCCGCACTTTACAGCTAAGCGAGTTTTAACTTTCCCTTTTTCCGGATATCTGGCAAATAAACAAATTTTCATAAAAACCTTTTATGACTTACCCCCTCTATTCTGCCTAAACCACAATCGATGTCATCGATTTAATTTTTAGGCATAGTTTTTACGAAGTCTATCAAGTGAGGTTCTGCTGGTCTAAAGACGCCACGTTGAACTCCACTCAAAGTTCTGATCATAAGATTATAAGAAAAGTCAAACTTGTGAATCGCATTGAAAACGGCATCTCTGTATGGCGCCCAGTTACTTCCTGAAGACTGAAACATAGGAGAAACTGTTTTGCTGACAAACTGCATCCAGCGAATGTGAGCTTTACGTCTCTTGCTGTATTCAGCAAAAGCTTCGGGAATATTGCAGAACTCCTTCAAACAATTGGCCATGATCCAGGCATCATAAACACCGAGACTTACACCTTGTCCAAGCTGGGGGCTCATGGCATGACCAGCATCCCCAATACAAAGAAGATTGTCATCGTGCCATTTATTCATCGTGATATGACTGTAGGACGCAAAAAGGATGTCGTTGTGATCTTTTATTTTATTGATCAATGGCCTCAATTCCGGAAATAATCCGGTAATTTCTGACTGCCATTTGTGTAACTCTTCGTTTTTCCAACGCCTTAAACGAGAGTCACGAATACTCCAAAAAAGACTTACTGATGGCTCGCCTGTTTCGGGATGCGCACCGATTGGCAGCATACCGGCAATATTTTTGGTCGACTTATACACCTGTCTTAATTCACCGCGAAAGTCTTTGGCCTCGTCAGGAACGATCGCCCAAAGTGCGCCCCACTTATAATTGTGGACTTTTTGCTTAACCTGATACTTGTTGCGAAGCTTAGAATTTTTGCCGTCTGACAAAACCATAGCATCAAAATTACCCAGACTTTCAGTTCCTTTGAACAATTCAACGGAACCATCGCCATACTTTTTGAAATCATCGACTGGACAAGCTGTTAAATACCTAATGCCAGATTTTATGACCTGCTCGAGAAGAATATTAAAGATGGCACCGCGATGAATTCCAAGGCCATAACAGCCCTTATGCATATCTTCATAAACAAGATTCAGAACTGGCTTACCATTCTCATTCTCACCATACAAACGATTGATACGCTCACCGGTATTGAGAAATTCGTCGAGAACACCAAGTTGCTTGAGAGCAAACATGCCAGCTGGTTGAAGAAGAACACCTGCGCCGACAGGACGTGGATCTGCGACTTTCTCAAATAAAGTCACCTCGTGGCCAGCACGCTCCAGAAACAAAGCTGCTGCCATACCTGCAGCACCTGAGCCGACGATAGCAATTTTATGATGACTTTTCATTAGATACTTCTTTTCTCTTTAGACATAACATAAAGAGAAAAAACAGCCGGACCCAAGCCCGGCTGCAAAGATTATTGATCTTTTTGCAATTTCTTAGGTAAGTCAAGCTTGATGTGTAGCTCTTTAAGCTGCTTCGGGCTAACTTCTGCCGGGGCATTCATCATCAAGTCTTGAGCCTGCTGGTTGAATGGGAAAGCGATAACTTCGCGAATGTTCTTCTCGCCATGAATCATCATTACCATACGGTCAATACCAGGAGCAATACCACCGTGCGGAGGTGCGCCGTGTTTAAAGGCATTGATCATACCGCTGAACTGCTCATCAACTACTTCCGGGCCATAACCAGCGATTTCGAAAGCTTTGTACATGATCTCAGGTTTGTGGTTACGAATAGCACCAGATGAGAGCTCGATACCATTACAAACAAGGTCGTACTGCCAAGCAAGGATCTCTAGTGGATCTTTATTCTCAAGAGCATCCATCTCACCTTGTGGCATAGAGAATGGGTTGTGGCTGAATTCTACAGAACGAGTTTCATCATTGAACTCGAACATTGGGTAATCAACAACCCAGCAGAATTTGAAGTCCGCTTCATCGATAAGACCTAAACGACTTGCAAGTTCGTTACGGACATGAGCACCGATGTCACAAGCTTTCTTCTCTTTGTCAGCGATAAAGAACATAACGTCGCCATCTTCGATAGAACCGGCTTCCTTAAGCTGAACTAACTCTTCGTCGTTCAAGTTATTGGCAATTGGACTCTTAGCTTCGCCATCTTTCCAGATGATGTAACCGAGACCTTTAGACCCAACGCTCTGAGCGTAAGTAATCATGTTGTCATAGAATTTACGTGGCTGATCTGCAATATTCTTACAAACCATAGCTCTAACTACGCCGCCTTTAGCAACAACACCGGCAAAAGCTTTAAATCCACAATCGCGGTAGATTTCAGATACGTCGAAAATTTCAATCGGGTTTCTCAAGTCTGGCTTATCGCAACCGTACTTCATCATCGCTTCTTTATAAGGAATACGGACGAAAGGATTGTTGTCCCACTCAAAAGAACTGAACTCAGTGAAAGTGTTACCAACAACATCTTCAACTACTTCGAAGATATCGTCCTGAGTTGCAAAAGACATTTCCATATCCAGCTGGTAGAATTCACCGGGAGAACGGTCAGCACGGGCGTCCTCATCACGGAAACATGGAGCAATTTGGAAGTAACGGTCAAAACCCGCTACCATAAGAAGCTGTTTAAACTGCTGTGGTGCCTGTGGAAGAGCGTAGAATTTACCCGGATGTAAACGACTTGGCACGAGATAGTCTCGCGCACCTTCAGGAGAAGAACAAGTCAAAATTGGCGTTTGGTACTCGTTAAAGTTCAAGTCAGTCATGCGACGACGCAGGCTGGAAATGATTTTTGAGCGCATCATGATGTTTCTGTGAATGCGCTCCTGGCGAAGGTCAACATAACGGTGCTTAAGACGCATAGCTTCAGGCATCTCAAGTTGAAGAGCAACGTTAAATGGCATTTCTTCAACACGGCTGTGAACATACATTTCTTCCGCTTCCAACTCAACTTCACCAGTGTTAATCTTATCATTCACTGTATCCGGATCACGCTTAACGACATTACCAGTGAAAGTTACAACAGATTCAAGCTTCCAGTGGTGAACATCCACATGGAAATCTTTTTCAGGGTGAATCACAACCTGAGTGATACCATAGTGATCTCTCAAGTCTAGGAAAACGATACCGCCAAGGTCACGTACTCTGTGAACCCAACCGGATAACTTAGCTACCTGACCGACGTGAGTAAGCCTCAACTCGTCACAGGTATGACTTCTGTATGTATGTAAATCTGCTGACATTCGTAAAAATCCTGCCGTATATATAATTAAAAAGCTTCTTATTCAGGCACTTAAGGCATATTCATCCGGGTATGCTCGTGACCACAAAAGTTGAGAATATATTTAGCAAAGTTATAAATGCCAGTCATGCAGTGAGGTATGACGTAAAATAAGTCATAAACCTATAAAACCTGAATTATCGAGCTCTATCCAGAGCGTGCATAAGAACTTCAAAACACTTCAAACGAGTTTCTTCAGCTCCAGATTCTACGCGTTCAATGGCCGGGTTACCGCCCATAAATGAAAGGGCTGCAAAAATCGCGACTTGAAAGGTTCTCCTTTTGTCAGATTTAAAAAAGTAAGGATCCATATCTTCTGGAGTTTTAGCAAAACGCAATATTAGTTCGAAATCTTCTTTCACTTTTTGAAAATCTTCTTCCCTCTCGCCTTCCGGTAAAGTGTCTGATTGCTTTAATCGGCGATCTCCTAATTGATTGAGCAAAAAGAAACAACAACGAAGAGCCAGATTTTGAGTTTCTTCCAATTGTTGAGAGTAATCAGTGGACAATTGCGCTGCACAAGAATTGGCATAATCCAGAACTTCATAAATCTTACTTTTTATCTGTTGATCATCGGCGCTATCAATAAACTGCTCCTGCAGAGCCCGATTAGTTGCCAGTTGTTCTAAATTCATATTTTCCTCAATTTTATCTTACCGGAAATATCCTATTTTAATAAATTTACAATAAATCTTCATCTAAATTACAAATGGGTGTGTAGGCGCCAAACAATGATTCGTTTGTTTTCTCATATCAAATCACTTATCTTAAATTTATGTGTGTAATTTGAAGAGAATTTATGAAATCATTTAATCGTCGTTTTTTTCTACAGGCTGCAGGTGCAACCATGGCTCTTCCATGGCTGGAAACATTTGCCTCTTCTCAAGTTCAAAAAAGCCCTTCTAGAGTCGCCTTTCTCTATATGCCAAATGGGGTTAACCCAAATACCTGGACCCCTTCCAGCCAAGGATTCAACTACACTCTATCTAAGGCACTTAAGCCACTTGGTGAATACAAGAATCAAGTTTCTACTTTTACCAACTTACGCCACAAATTGACTTTAAAATCAGATAATCCAGATGCACACAGAGTCGGAACGGCCAATCTTCTGTCTGGTGCACAGGCTTTTCACACTCGTGCTAAAAACATGCGCTGTGGCAAATCCATTGATCAAGTCATGGCTGATAAATGGGGAAAAAACACTTACCTTCCTTCAATTGAACTTTCTGTAAGAGAACCAAACACTGGAGTGAGCAATCACGGCTATACTGAATTGTATGGCTCGTTTATCTCATGGGCAAATGATAAAACCCCCGTCCCAAGGGAAATTTATCCCAGGCAGGCGTTTAATCGCTTATTTACCAAACGCGATCGCAAAGGTCTTTCAAAAAACGCCATGGATCTCTTTAAGGAACAAACCAGAAAATTACAGAGTAAACTTGGCCGTGAAGATAAACCAAGACTGGAAGAGTACCTCACCACATTGGATGAATTGGAACAACGTATAAAACGTAGTGATGCAAACATGCCGCCACTGCCATTTGATGTAAATAAACACCGCCCTAAAGAAGGTAAACCTGGAACTTTTCTCAAACATTTTGAAATGCACTTAGACATCATCGCCCTCGCCTTTCAAAGTGGCAGAACCCGCATTGGTTCACTCATGTTAGGCAATGCTCTGAGCAGCTATGACTATTCACCGGTAATCGAAGGAAATGCAGCTCGTGCTTCATTCCATGCTATCAGCCACCATACCGGCTCCCCAGAAAAACTGGCCATCTATACTAAAATAAACCAGTACCATACCAAACTCTATGCAGACTTCCTGGCAAAACTCGACTCCATGCAGGAAGGAGAAGGCTCCGTACTCGATAATACACTGGTATTCATGGGATCTTCTATGCGAGATGGCAATGCCCATAAACCAATAAATTTACCAATCCTACTCGGTGGTGGTAAAAACCTCTTAAAACTGGGAGAACATAAAGTTCTTCCTGAAGATACGCCACTTTGTAACCTTTACTCCACTATGCTTAAAGGCTGCGGTTTCGAAAATACGCAGTTCGGCGACAGCTCTGGAATATTCGAGGACATACTCGTATGAAGTTAATTTCCATAATAAGCTTAGCCCTTACTTTTGCGCTAGCGGCCACACCTGAATTACCTTTAAAATTCATCGAAAATCACTGCCAAAAATGTCACAATGCCGACAAAAGCAAAGGCGGTGTCGATTTCACGAAATACAAAACAGCTCAGGATTTTTGGAAAGACTCAAAAACCTGGGAGACATCCATAGAACTAGTACAAACAGGTGAGATGCCGACAAAAGAAGAGCTTTCAAATGAGCAGATTGCCTATTTTTCAGATTCTGTAGCGAAAGTATTAGATGCTGAAAACTTTTCTATCGACGACTGGATTGGCCGACCTATCCTCAGAAGACTGAGTGCCGTCGAAATTGAGCACAGTCTTTCAGATATCTCAGGTGTGAAAATGGATATTGCTAAAAACTTTCCTCTGGACAGTGGTGGTGGTGAAGGTTTTGCCAACAATGCAGATACCATGCGACTAACTCCAGTCTTCTTTGAAAAATTATCCATTGCTGCAGAAAAGTTTGCTTCTCACGCCAGATTTGAACCTTATAAAGGAATTGTTTTTGCCGAACAGGACGCACAACCTCTAAACAACGAACAATATTTACAAACGCAAAAAGTCAACCGTGATGACTTCTACACGTCCAGAAGTGCAAAGATGATACGTCATGAAATCAAACAACCGGGAATACTGAATAAATACATCGATGCAGTTGGAGATCTCATGCTGCGTCAGCGTCGGGCTGATCTGGAAGCGATCAAGCTCAAAGCCAGTGAAGAAGATCTCGTTCCTGGAGTCATCTGGATGTGGACTAAATTCCTGGAAAACATCGACAAAGCCATTAAGCGACGTAAAAAAATGGCCTACTGGACAAGGCGAACTTTTGGTCCTTTTAACGATGCCCTGAAATCCAAACTCACAGATCCCCAAAAAATACATGAAGTCATCGAGCTGACTAAGTATAAACTTGCATTTTTGGAGACTACCAGGAATGGCATTTATAGTGCTAATTTCAAAAGAAATATTCCAATCTCAGGTAACAATTCGTTAAGAATAAATGTCGGCCCTGCAAATGACGGCAATGAATTTGACTTTATCAACATGCACAATGCTCATTTTGTCTTAAAAAATGGCAAAAAAATCCCTCTTAAAGACCTAGAGCCACTCAATGCACAAGGACAGATTCATGTAGGGAAAAATGGCGCAGGTAATGCTGCAGACTCCTTAGATGGTAAAAAACGCGATAATATCCTTGGATTTAAAGCTCCGGCACAAGTCTTTTACGCTATACCTGAAGGAGCAAAAAAATTTTATTTCGGTCTGCATATGGATAAACAGTCAGAAGGTAAAGGCTATGCTCAAGTCATAGTAGACCAAGAGCAAAGCCAGGAATTGTTAACGGATATTATCGACGGTGGTTATCTTTTCATGGGTCAAGGACCTTTAGCTGGAAAAATGAGAGGCCAAATAAATGGCTTAAGACTTTATATGCAGTTCCTATTTTATCCTACAGAAAAATACGTTCAGTTGACACTAAATGAGCAGGAAAAAGCCGAAGAGCAATTACTCAAAAACAAATACAGCTGGGCCTGGGAACTGAATAATTATAACAATTCTGCCTTCGTCTCAAAGCATAAATTACAGGAAAGCCCAACTTCAGAGAACATTAAACCAGGACTTAGAAACAAATTCAATGAGCACAGTAAGAATGTCAATTACTTTAATGACAAACTGCAGACTGCGGTTAAATCAGCTGTAAAAGATTTTGCTCACAAGCTTTACAGAAAGCCTCTTGAAAACTCTGCACTTCAGGAATGGATGGAGCTTTTTGCTAAAGAATACCAAAAAAGCGAAAACTTGCAAGCAACGATTCAAAGCCTAATTGTTTCCATGGTTCTTCATCCATCATTTGTCTATAGGTTTGAAGAAGAGCATAACGATAAAGTCAATAGTTATGACCTCGCTACACGCCTCTCCTACTTTCTGTGGTCGTCTACCCCGGACTCTGAACTTTTACAGCTTGCTGCAAAAGATAAACTAACTGATACAAATGTGCTCGAACAGCAAATCGACAGGATGCTAAAAGACTCAAAAGCCAGTCGACTCAGTAAACAGTTCTTCATGTCTTGGTTACACACAGATAAAATAAATAAAGACAAGATTCCAAATAAAGAAGTTTTCCCCGAGTATAATCCCAAATTGCGCGACCTCATGCTTAAAGAGGTTAAATCATTTATGACTGATCTAGTCCAGAATGATGGTAGTGTAAACTCACTTATTTCAGCTAAGCATAGCTTTTTGAATGAAGAGCTCGCTGACTTCTATGGAATTCGAGGGATTAGCGGCCAGGACTTTCAAAAGGTTGAGCTTTCTGAGTACAGCCGTGGCGGCATACTGGGAATGGGCGCTATTCACGTCGCCACATCCTACCCAGAACGCACCAGCCCAGTTCTAAGAGGCCAATGGATCCTGGAAACTCTTATTGGTGCACCTGTTCCTCCACCACCAGTCGATGTCGAAATTCCTGAAGCTGTTCTGATCGACAAAAATTTAACCGTCAAAGAAAAGCTTGCTAAGCACCGCGATGTCGGTAGCTGTGCTATATGCCACGATCGCATCGACCCGATTGGTTTCAGTATGGAAAACTTCGATGGTATTGGACGTTGGCGCACACAAGAGAACGGCTTGGAGATCGATGTCGAAGGCAAGCTTAAAAATGGCACAAAATTATCAGGTATCAACGGACTTAAAGAACACCTGACAACTACTGGACAGGAGGATTTTATAGAACACTTCACCAGCAAGTTACTGGGGTTTGGTCTTGGCCGTGGGCTTGAGTATCCGGATCGCGCGATTATTCGCCATGCAACCGACAGAGCCAAAGAACAGGACTATAAGTTTTCTGAATTGGTCAAAGGCCTCGTTATGAGTCCAGCATTTTTAACTAAAAAGTAAATTTGTTAATTCTCCCACGACACACAACAATAATAGAAAAAACTCCGAAACAATTATTTCGGAGTTTTTCTTTTAAAATTGCTTCTTGCTCATTCTTGAGCTTGCTTTTTTACGTCTCAACTTAAGTAAACTGAGACGCCTATCTTCAAAAGCTATGTACCTTTGAATTGCGGCTTCTCTAAAGCAATCAAACGGCAATAGATTGTCTAGCATGACCCCACGCTTTGTCATGTAGGAAAACAAACGGCGAATTGGCCAATTTGCTTTTGATCGAAATCTTGCGACAAACATGTTTCCAGTTTTTTCCGGATACCCTTTATATTCCCCTTGACTATTCATGTCAATCATCCAGTCCTCTTAAAGTAATGTTCCTCAGTTTTCCCAATAATTAGTTAACATACAAAATAACTTTTCTTACATGAATTCAAACTTTTTTTGAATTTAGATCGTAATAGCTCTTAAAATCAAGTTATATCCTTACAACTCTTCCTGGTGTGCAGGTGGGAAAATCTAAATTGAGTAAAGGAAATATATGTTTAATAATATCTCTTTCAGATATATCGGAATTCTACTACTTAGCTTTGTGGTTGGCTGCTCTTCGAGTGTTGCGGAAAATACTTTAACAGACGCAGAAAAAAAGGGAGGCTGGGAGCTTCTCTTTAATGGTAAAGACATGTCTAAGTGGAGAAACTTTAAAGCAAAAGACATCAATCCTAAGTGGATCGTCGAAGATGGTACTATGACTCTAACAGGTAAAGGTGGCGGTGACATTCTTACAAAGAAAATGTACCAGAACTTCGACCTAAAGCTTGAATGGAAAATCTCTGAAGTTGGCAACAGTGGTATTTTCATTTTTGCTGATGAAACAGGTAAAAGAATTTACTCTCACGCTCCAGAAATTCAGATCCTCGATAACGAAAGACACAAAGACAGAGAAAAACCAAATCATCGTTCTGGTTCTCTCTACGACATGATCACTGCTCCAGCTAATTCACAGAAAGTTGCCGGTGAGTGGAACCAAGTTAGAATTTATGTAAAAGACAAACACCTTAAAGTTTGGCAAAATGGCGTTCTAACTGCTGATGTTGTCATCGGCAGCAGCAAATGGAACAAACTTGTTCAGGACAGCAAATTTAAGAACTGGAAAGGTTTTGGGAAATTGGACAAAGGTCACATCGGTCTTCAAGACCATGCTGATAGAGTTTCATTCAAAAACCTTAAAATTAAAGAACTTAACTAAGATCTCCACATAGCGCACTAGATAGCCGGGCTCAGTTTCTGAGCCCGGTTCTTTTTATTCTGAATCTGAAATTTTTTGACTCAACTCAAGTCCCTTTATCGCTCCCATTGCATACCCCTGAAGTAGAGTTTCTCTTTTTGTAGTCAAACGATCCACCATGAAATCCTCAGGTGGCTCTACCAAAATCAATTCTGTTTTATCTGAATTAAAATTTTCAATGAAGTATTTACCGTGATTATAAGTCACGTAGTCTTTGGTTAACAACTCTTTTAAATTCTTAAAATCCTTAAAGAATGGACTCATAAGTTTATGAAAAAATGACGACTTCTTTTTCCTGAATCCTCTGGGCCGTGTCGTTATAACAACTATTTTTGTCGCACCTAAATCAATTGCCTGTTTAACAGGTATCGGAGTTGCTACTCCTCCATCAACGTACTTACGACCTTTATATACAGCTGGAGTTGTCGTCAGGTAAGGCAAATTACAAGAAGCAATAACCGCTTCAATTAAATCTTCAGGTTGCGGTTGTATACATTCTGCTTCTCCACTTTCAGCACAAGTGAGGATAGTATAAAACTTAGTCCGTGAAGAGTTAAACTTTTCAAAATTAATCGGCAGCATCTTATCATTAACTTCACGAATGGCATAACCTAAATCCATTATATGGCGCCCTTTCAATAGACGTCTAAAGTCGATAAATTCTGAAGTCGATAAGTAATCAACAAAGATCTTCTGGCTACGACCTTTTTGGTCTGCTATAAAACTGACAGCGCACCCAGAACCTGCAGATACACTAACTATGAAATCGAATCGATTTCTGGCTACTTCATGAATCGTATCTAAAACACCCGCGGTAAAAACACAACGCATTGCACCTCCCTCCAGAACAAGAGCCCACTTCTCCTTTTGTGAAGAAGGCATAAGCTTCTTGATTATTTCTTTGGGTTTTAGATTATTGAGATCCATTCTATTTCTTAATTTTATTCTCGATTACACGCAAACCGGCCCAAACTTTAAGATCAATCAACTTACCGGACTTCTCTTGATTGCTCAGCCACTCATCAACGTCTTCAAGTTTAATCACATGAACGGTGATGTCTTCTCCTTCTACACCACCTCCCTCACCGACTTCAGTTAATTCTTCCGCCAGAAAAATTTCCATGAGTTCATTACTCAATCCTGCACTGGCAGGACCTTTGGTTACATAAGAAACCTTCGCAGAATCATAGCCAGTTTCTTCAATTAGCTCTCTTCGCGCAGCTTCTTTTATATTTTCCATGTAATCTTCACCATCTCCAACTAACCCCGCCGGGAACTCGATCACCGAACAAGCTACAGGCTTCCTGTACTGCTCAACAAAAACTGTTTTATCTCTATCTAAAATCGGTAAAATGACTGCGACCGTTCGGCAGTTGTGTCGCTCGACCCATTCCCAACCTTCTTTATCCATAAATTTTAAAAATTTACCTTCATAGCAGACTTTCATGCTTCTTCCTCAAATTAACAATTTAATTACTATTATAGAAGATAACTCCCCTTGTCGCATGCAGTATCTTTTTTTTAGAATGATAGATAAAGTCTTAGTGCTTGGGTAGAACTAACAACATAACACTTAAAGAAAAGATACACATGCCAGACGCTATACGCCAAAAAATACTGAAATCTATTGACGATATGCCCAGCCTCCCTCTAACCGCCCTCAAAATTCTTAGATTGGCAAACGATATAAATTCATCACCTCAAGAAATGCTCGATACCATCAAAGTCGACCCGGTCATCACCGGTAAAGTCCTGCAAATGATTAACTCTTCATACTTTGGTTTAAGTGCAAATGTCACCGACCTGCGTCAAGCCCTCGTTATGCTGGGAGCGAATACCGTCAAAAACCTGGCTCTGACTTCTGCTCTTTTAAATACTATGAAATCCAAAGGGTCAGGAAATGATCGTCTCGATCTGGATGGTCTCTGGCTCCACTCTTTAGCGACTGCAGTAGGAGCCAAAATTATCGCCCGCGCTGCAGACTTACCACGGCGTCAGCATGACGAATTTTTCATCATTGGTTTACTGCATGATATCGGCCGTATATTTTCCTTCCAGTTTTTGGCTGATGAGTACGTTGCTACTATTGATAAAGCCACTGCTGATAATCTGTCAATAGCCGAAGCTGAACAAGAAATTCTATCTATGACAGCTACAGAAACAGGTGGTCTGCTGGCTGAAAAGTGGCAACTCCCCGACAATATGCTAAATGGTATAAAATTTTATCGCAATCCAGAAAATGCCGGAGACTTCGAAAAGATCTGCTCGATCGTCAACATTGCTTCCTATTTTGCCAGTATTAAAGGGATAGGCTGGAGTGATGGTCTGAAAATTTCAGAACCATCTGAAAAAACTCTCGAAGTATTAGGAGTCTCTTTAAGTCAACTCGAAGATCCATTACAGATTATGGAAGATGAAATAGAAAAAGCCAAATCATTTATTCAGGAATAAATTATGGAAGTCACATTTTGGGGAGTCAGAGGTTCAATTGCCTGTCCAGGCCCAGAAACAGTTAAGTATGGTGGTAACACTTCCTGTTATGAAGTTCGAAATGACAATGGTGACATCGTTATACTCGATGCAGGTACTGGTATCCGTAAACTGGGAATGAAACTTATGGCTTCACTTCCTGTTACATGCTCAATACTCATATCTCACACACATTGTGATCATATCCAGGGATTCCCATTTTTTATCCCGGCTTTCGTCCCTGGTAACAAGATCGACATGTATTCCCCAAAGCAATTTGAGAAATCATTGGAGGCTGTAATGATCGCCCAAATGGACTACTCGGTTTTTCCCGTTCGAGTTGCTGAGCTTAGCGCAGAAATAAATTTTCAGAACATCATCGAAGGCCCTTTTGAAATTACAGGTTTCAATGTTTTATCTCAGTATGTCTGCCACCCGGTAACCTCTTCAGGCTACAGAGTTGAAGCCGATGGCAAGTCGATGTTTTACACTGGTGATCATGAAAAGTTTTTTGATCAATACCATCTTGGTATCAAAGAAGAAGACATTGATCCCGATGTTAAAGCTCAAATGCAAACCATCGTTGATGCCCAAAACGCTCGTATTGTCCAAGCTTGCAAAGATGTCGATTTGCTTATCATTGATTCCATGTATACAAACGAAGATTACCCTGCCAAAGTAGGCTGGGGACACAGCACGATAGAAATGAATCTTGAACTGGCTGTTGAAGCAAATGTCAAAAACATCGCACTATCACATCACGATCCGACTCGCACAGACGAACAGCTTGATGAAATCTTTATCTGGGCTCGAAAAATGCTCAACGATCTTGGCGGCAAAGATATTATCCTTACCATTGCCCAGGAAGGAAAAACACTAAAACTTTAAAAAGTCACGAGAGTTTATTCTATTCCTCTATGATTTAATGATTAGTGTGTGTTAATAAAAAGAGGAAATTCGCAACCACCTCTCTTCTAGAAAGTTATAGTATACCCATGATTTAAATCTAAAAACTTTGTAAGATTGGCAGCCAAGGGTGTTAAGTACTAAAAGCTGAGAAGGGAAACCGTTTGTCGAAGAGGAATGTGCTATGGAGCAAAGCAGAAGAAAATTTTTAAGAACTGCCGGACTTGTTGCCGGAGGGTCACCCTTTATTTCGTTTGGAAATGAGTCCAAACCAGTCAAAGTAAAAGCCAAACAAGTTATTCAAATTTTCCTTCCTGGTGGACTGGCTGCTCAGGAATCTTTTGACCCCAAACCTTTTAATCCTTACGAATACCGCGGTCCCTATGGTTCCATAAAAACCAACATCCCTGGAATCCACTTCGGCGAAAAAATGCAGCATATGTCTAAAATCGCTGACAAAATTACCGTTATACGTAGCATGACTCATGGTGAAGCTGCCCATGAACGCGGCACTCATAATATGTTTACCGGTTACCGCCCCAGCCCGGCTATACAATTTCCAAGTATTGGATCCATTGTTGCCAACCTTCAAGGTTCACGCGACAATATGCCGCCATACATCTGTATTCCGAAACAGCCAAACGACTACGCTGGAACAGGTTATCTTAGCTCTATGTACTCGGCTTTTTCTTTAGGTTCTGACCCTGCTAGTAAAGGTTTTAAAGTTAAAGACCTCGCTACTCCGCAGGGTATTACACCTGAACGCTTCTCACAGCGCAAGAAAATTTTAGCCATGATTGATTCCGGCTTTATGAATGAAAACAAAGCCGATGAAATTAAAGCAATGGATAGTTTTTATGAAAAAGCTTTTGGGCTGATCGATTCCCAAAAAGCTCAAGAAGCCTTTGATTTAAACAAAGAAAATAACAAAATCCGCGATAAGTATGGCCGCCATCAAGCCGGACAAAGATTTCTTATGGCCCGTCGCCTTGTCGAAGCCGGTGCACGCTACGTTACAGTTACTGCTGGCGGCTGGGACCACCATCGCAACATCCGTGGTGAAATCCAAAAAAACCTCCCTCCAGTGGATCAGGCCCTGGCTACTCTGATAAACGATCTGGAACAACGCGGTATGCTGGATGATACTTTAGTAATGCTGACTACAGAATTTGGTCGCACTCCAAAAATCAATAAAGATGGCGGACGTGATCACTACCCGAAAGTTTTCAGCATAATGATGGCTGGCGGAGGCGTTAAAAAAGGTCTTATCTACGGCATGTCTGACTCTACATCAACAGCCGTTGAAGAGAGCCCCGTAACCACTGAGGATTACGCGAGAACAGTCTATACTCTTATGGGAATTGATCCCGACACCCGATTAATGGCTCCGGGAGCTCGCCCAATTCCACTCGTCAAAGACGGTGAACTATTAACGGATATCATCGCATAATGAAAAACTTACTCATAGTACTGTTCATACTTGCAGTGTTATCGGTAAGCGCTCAACCTCGACCGCAATACCTCATCCCATGTGGAGGAGTCCGCGGCCAGGAAATTGAAGTCAAAGTTACTGGTAACAACCTGCAAACTATCACCGATGTTCTTTTCTACGATGAAGGATTATCTCTCGTAAAAATTATTGAAGCCAAACCAAAGGCTTTAAAAATGAGACTGAAGATTGCTGATAATTGCCAGCTAGGCTCACATCACATCCGCCTCTTTGGAAAAGCCAATTTCTCTGAAGTTCTGATTTTTACCGTAGGGCAATTCCCGGTTCACACTGAAAAAGAAGATAACGGCAGTATCGAAAAAGCGGAAAAAATCGCTCTCAATACGACAATCGATGGCATCATTAAAAATGAAGATATCGATTACTTTTCCGTTGACCTTAAAAAAGGTCAAGAGCTTTCTGCTGAAGTCGAAATCAACCGTCTCAGTCATCGCCGTAATGGCACCCAAACTGCAAGTTATTTCGATACTCACATAAGTATTGTCGATAAAAGCGGCTACATACTTAAAGACAAAGACGACACTCCACTGACAAAACTTGATCCGCACATGCAATTCATCGCTCCGGCAGATGGCATCTACTATCTCGTTATCCGCAGTTCAGAATTTTCTGGTCACAATGACGCTCGTTATCGTCTCCATGTCGGAAACTTCCCTCGCCCTCTAGCTGCTTATCCAGCTGGCGGAAAACCTGGAGAAAACAAAGAAGTTTCAATGATTCTGGAAAATGGTTCAAACTTCAAGCAAACTGTCAAAGTTCCGACAAAGCCTGGTATTAACTTCCTGCAAACAAAACGAGGTAAGCTCTACAGCCCAACACCAATATTATTTCAAACAGATTCAGCCCCGTCATTTCTGGAGAAAGAAAAAAATGACGAAAAGAAAGATGTCAAAGACTTCCCGGCTTATCCGGTGACCTTCGACGGTATAATCGAAAAACCTGGCGATATCGATTGGTGGGCTTTCAAAGCTAAAAAAGGTGCCAATTTAAGAATCGCCGTTCATTCTCACAAAATTGGCTGTGGACTTGATTCTGTTTTAGAAATCTACAACGAAAAAGGTCAACGCCGTAAACTTCAAGATGACAGCGGTAGTCCAGACTCAGTCATCAATTACAAAGCTGAATACGATGGAAACTTTTTCGTCAGAATCAAAGATCAGTTGAATGGCGGTAAACCTCACTTTGTCTATCGAATACAGGTTACAGAAAAACCAAAGTCAATCAGTGTTTCTCTTCCTTCAGCAAGCGACAACAATCAGTTGGGTCAGGAAATCCGCATTCACAAAGGTGGTAAAAGTATTTATCAACTACTGGTAAATCGCGATGGCTCCACTGGAAAAGACACTTTAAAAATCGACAACCTTCCTGCCGGAGTTTTCTATAAGTTACTACATGCTCCTCAAGGTAAAACCAAAATTCCGGTTCTCTTTGAAGCTAAAAGTGATGCCCCTCAATCTTTCAAACTTTCTCCTGTTGAGATCAGCAGCGAGAACAAACTTAAAGGAAATCTCAAGCAACAAATCGTCATGGTTAAAGGCCGCAACAATCGTCCTTATGCTAAATACGATGCCGACAAACTGGCAATTGGTGTCTTCGATCAAACTCCATTCAAAATTTCTATTGATAAGCAAGCACTCCCTCTTCCACAACTTGGATATGTTCAAGCTAAAGTTAAAATTGAGCGCATTGGCGATTTCAAAGGCGTCGTTAAAGTTCGCCTGGCTTACAAAATTGACGGCATGTCAGCCATCGATCAAATGACTTTGAAGCCGGATCAAAAAGAGATTCTTTATACCATCAATGCCAATGGAGGTACTCCAGTTGGGGATTGGCCGGTTGTTTTTACCGCTGAAGCCGGTCATAAGGGAATTGACTACATACTGGCTTCCAGTGAGCACGTCATCAAAGTCATTCCTTCATTCTTTAATGTGAAAATGAGCATGCAGTCCTTTCCACAAAAAGATAACGGTACACTTGATATCGACCTCGAACACCTGCAGAACTTTGAAGGAAAAGTCAAAGTTCAATTACACGGTATACCCGGAGGCATGACAGCTAAAGAATTGACATTTGGTAAGAATGCTAAGAAAATCAGTTTCCCTGTAACTATCGCTGAAAAAACTCGACGTGGTCAACACAAAAACAGCTTTCTGGCGTTAAGCATTCCTTACGCCGGTGGGTATGTGAAACAGAACATTCGTACAAATGAAGCGATTCGAATCGACCCACTGGCACAAAAACCTGTGGTTGCCAGTTCAAAAGCCAAACCTAAGACTACTCAACTAAAAAAATTATCCCGCCTGGAAGAACTCAGACTTAAAAGCAAAGGAGGAAAATAATATGAGATTTTTCATCCTCATCAACTTCCTGACCGTTAGTTTATTTGCCAACGACATTAAGTCACTTAAAGTGTATCCCAAGAATATCAACCTCGATCACAAAGATGAAAAACAAAGTATAACTGTTCAGGTAGTTTTTACTGATGGCACAAGCCAGGATTATCTGAAACAAGCTTCCGTTGTCATCAAAGATAACAGCATCGCAAAGTTTGAAAATAGTGTTTTCAAACCACTGAAAGATGGCATCACTGAAGCCGACGTTACATTCGGTAATTTTAGTCAGAAACTGACCATTACCTGCAAGAACACGACTCAAGAAAAGAAAATCAGCTTTACTCTGGATGTCATGCCGGTCTTCACTAAAGCCGGTTGTAACTCTGGTGGCTGCCATGGTTCCTCTCGGGGTAAAGATCGCTTCCAATTAGCTCTTTTCGGTTATGATCCGGATGGCGATTATGAAAGACTGACTACGGAATTCCCGGGAAGACGAATCAATCTGGCAGTACCTGAGGATAGCATGATTATTACTAAATCACTGAATACAGTTCCTCATACCGGTGGCAAACTCTTTGAGAAGGATTCATTCGAATATAACACCATCATCGAGTGGCTGGAAAATGGCGCGGAAAAAGATCCGGAAGACATCAAGACTCCAGTCTCTCTGGAAGTCTTTCCCAAAGAAACAGTTTTCCAGGGTAATGGCAAACAAACAATCAGTGTACGTGCAACTTACTCCGATGGCACAGACCGCGATATAACTAATTTGACGACCTTTGTTTCCAGTGACAGCGGTGTTGCCTTCATCAATAAAAATGGGTTTATCGAAAATAAAAACTTTGGTGAAGCTTACCTTATGGCACGCTTTGGTACTCTGACTGCTCTGACTAAGATTATCAGTCTCCCCGAGAATGCTCAGAAAATCGCTGAGCTTCCTGCTAACAATTACGTTGATGAACTAGTCAATAATAAACTGAATAAGCTACGCATTCAGCCTTCCGGTCTGTGTGACGACACGACTTTCCTTCGCCGCGTTTACATCGATACAATTGGTCGCTTGCCGGATGAAAATGAATACAAAACCTTCATCGCCGATAAGTCTCCAAAGAAGCGCGGTGCGCTGATCGATCAACTGGTTAACAAACCGGAGTTCACCGACCTTTGGGTTATGAAATGGGCAGAGATTCTCAAGATGAGAAGTGACAACAACACATTCTCTTACAAGTCCACCCTCCTCTACTACAATTGGCTGCGCAAGCAATTCTCAGAGAACGTTTCAATTGACAAGATCGTCACTGATCTTTTGAGCTCAACTGGAAATACTTTCGATAATCCTCCTACTAACTTTTATCAGGTGGAACGCGACACTCTGAAAATGACTGAAAATGTTGCTCAGATTTTCATGGGAACCAGAATCCAGTGTGCTCAGTGTCACAATCATCCATTTGACCGCTGGTCGATGGACGACTACTACTCTTTTGCCGGTTTCTTTGCTCAAATCGGCCGCAAGCAGGTTCACGATGACGAACGAGCTCAGATCATTTTTGATAAACGAAGCGGTGGAGTCAAACATCCGGTTTATAAGAAAGATATGCCGCCGGTTTTCCTTGGTGGAGAAACAGCCGATGTCAAAGGTAAAGATCGACGCGCCGTATTTGCCAAATGGCTGACGGACAAAGAGGATCCTTACTTTTCTCGCAGTCTGGTTAACCGCATCTGGGAACAGTTTTTTGGTCGCGGTATCACTCACCCAGTTGATGATGCCCGCCTCAGTAATCCGGCATCAAACCAGGAACTTCTTGATGAATTGGCCAAAAGACTGACGGACTACAATTACGACTTCCGCAAAGTCGTTAAAGATATCTGTTCTTCCAGAACTTATCAGTTGGAGAGCAAACCCAATGAAAGCAATAAACTGGATGTCAAAAACTTCTCCCACTCGGCGATTCGTCGCATAAGAGCAGAAGTTCTCTTGGACGGCATAAGTCAAACAACCTCAACTGTCGATAAATTCCGCTCACTTCCACGAGGAGCGAAAGCCGTACAGATTGCTGACGGTAGAACAAGTACCTATTTCCTGACTACATTCGGCCGGGCAACCCGTGAAACTGTTTGCTCCTGTGAAGTCAGCATGGAGCCTAACCTTTCGCAGGCACTTCATCTCTTGAATGGCGATACCGTTCAAAATAAGATTAACTCCGGCCGCTACATTGAAAATCAACTGAAGGCCAAAACACCACCGGAACAAATCATTAAAAATCTATACATCCGCTGTTACAGCCGTGAAGTGAAGTCAGAGGAACTGACACCACTCATGGAAATGGTCAACAGCAGTAAAAATCAACGCGAGACTCTAGAAGACATCTTCTGGGCTCTTCTTAACTCAAAGGAGTTTATCTTTGTACGCTAAAGCCATAACTATCTGTGTTCTTTTCTTCGGAAGCTCACTGGCTGCCGCAGAAAAGATAACTTACGAAGATCACATCAAAGAAATCTTCCAGAACAGCTGTTCAAACTGTCACAAACCTTCTAAGAAAAAAGGCGGACTGAACTTGATGATTTATAGCGACGTCCTCAAAGGCGGTTCGTCTGGAAAATGTGTTGAATCCGGCGATGCCGACAGCTTGCTCGTCAAATGTGTCACTCACGAAGAAGAACCTATCATGCCTCCTAAAGGCCCGAAGTTATCCAACAAGAAATTGATCTGATCAGACAATGGGTTGCCGGTGGACTTCTCGAAAACACCAAGAGTAAAAAAGTAAAGTCGGCCAATAATAATGTTGCTATGGCCATGCCTGCCATTCCCAAAGGTCAGGTCATCATGCCAGAGTATTTGAATATTGAACCCTTCATCAAAACTAAAAAAGCAAATGCTGTAACTGCCATGGCTGTCAGTCCGTACTCTCCTTTAATTGCTGTAGGTGGCTACAAACAGGTTCTTCTCTACAATACCGACAACATGGATTTAGCCGGCGTTCTACCTTATGAAGAAGGTCAGATTTACGACGTCAAATTCAGCCGTGATGGTTCCATTGTTCTCGCTGCCGGCGGCATCAATGGTAAAATCGGCAATGTCGTTCTATGGAATGTAAAAAGCGGCAAAAGACTTACTGAGCTTTCTCCGGATTTCGATACAACTCTAACAGCTGACATGAGCTCAGATAGAAAATACCTTGCAACAGGCTCCAGTGATAAACTAGTAAAGATTTTTTCACTTCAAACCGGTGATCTAATTCATAGTATAAAGCAGCATTCCGAATGGGTAACAAATGTCAGTATCAGTCCAGATGGCGTTCTCGTCGCCAGTGGTGACCGCAATGGACATATCTATGTTTGGGAAGTTGAAAGCGGTCAAAAGTTATATACGATGATGCACCATAAGAAAGAGATTACTTCTCTCTCCTGGAGGGTAGATTCCAATCTATTGGCAGCCTCTTCTGAAGATGGCGAAGTCAGCACCTGGAACATCATCAATGGCCGCAAAGCAAAGAACTTCCGAGCCCACACCAACGGTACAACAGATGTCTTTTACTCAAACAAAGGTCACTTGATCACTTGCGGTCGTGATCAACATGCAAAAGTTTACGATGGCAACTACAAACAAATCAAAGCTATCAAGCTAAAGAGTAACCTGCCATTAAAAGCCGTAGCCACTTCGGAAGTCAATGAAGTTCTCTACTCCGATTGGCGGGGCCAAATTCACAAATGGGATCTTAAAACAAATAAAATTGTTGGTCCTACTCAATCAAACCCCGGTTCGATCTCTGAGCAAATAATCGCTTTTAAGCAGGAAATTCAGGATTCCGAAAATGAAATTACAAAACTCGAGAAGAAAATTGCTCAGCAGCAACATGGCATTAATTGGTACAATCAACTCAAACAAAAGCCCAATAAAATCCGTCATGATATCAAAAATCTCAACAGTGAAATTCAAAAGTTGAATCAGCAAGTCAAAGTCGAAAAGGACAAAACTAAGCGCAATGCCTTAGCTAAAAGTATCGCTGATAAAAAGAAAGCGATTCCGCAACTTACAAAGAATATAAAAGCTGCAGAGCAAGAAGTTAAAAAGCGCAAAAAGAATGTAGAAATGCATTACAAAGTGAAATCTCTCAGAGAGCAGGATCTTAAAGAAGTGAAATTAAATATCGAAACTCTCAAAGTCAGGATTGTGCGTTATGAAGCAGAAAAGATCAACACAGAAAGGCACAAACTTTTGGCAGAAACATCTAAGCTGAAAATAGATATCGAAAACTCAAAATACACCGTCGAAGACTTACAGGCAAAAATAAAAAGTAACGGCCAAACAATTCAAAAACTGACTGATCTGGATGACAAGATAGAATCAGAAATGTCGGACAATAAAGCTCTCGACACTTTAGTAAAACGCCATGAAAAGATTCAACAACTCAAACAACAGATTGTTGATTCCGAACTCAAGATTAAGGAAACCATTGCCAATGTGCCTAAACTCAAAGCACTGCTTCCACCTCTTGTATGCAAAGAGAAAGAGCTTCTCAAAGCGTACTTAAGCCAACTTCCAAAAGAACTTAAACCAACTCATGCAGCGAAATAATATTTCCTACCGGTGGGGGCGCCGGTGCTGCTTCTGGGTCCGTCGACGGCCTGGTGGTAAGGTTTATCTTCTTTCTTGACAAAGAACAATTGCTTTGGTTCCATTCTCTCCACATCAAATTAATTGTACTCCTGCACAAACCCGCATAGGAGCAATGTAATGAAGATTAACCCAATGAAGATCGAAAAGATCAACTGAGAAATTGATTTAATTTATTGTGGAAAAATCTGATGATACCTTAAAATTCTCCGCTCACGCCTCACCTTTCCTGGTCTCCCGGAAATTCACATGACGTAAACCTCCTCCTGCTCAATACAGACATAATCAAAAATTTAGAAGTCACAGTCACTAAAAAATTGATAACGAAAATACGATTATTTACCAAGATTACACTCATGCGCCTTTGGTTAACAGTGAAGATAAATATATCGCGAAACAAATTTAAGGCATTCCAGGGAAATCTCTCATCAGGTATTTCAATTTCTTGTGAGGAACCTTACGCTACTAACACTACACTGATTAAAATAGTATCGAAAATTTCTATAACCTGTTTTTATGTTGAATATAAAGAAAATTTTCCTTAATCTAAGGGAAACCAGCTAGTAGGCGTCGCTTTTAAGTCTATCCTACCTATCGTGACATATTTTTTGATATAACTAAAAATTATAGATTTATAAATGATCTTAAACTTAAGTTTATAGTTCAAACCATTAGAATTACAGTCTTTACAAAAATTGAATTTTGATTATATTTACGCATAAATAATAGACAGAAGAGACCATAAATGAGTTTTGTCATCCATCAAAAAAAAACTTCAGAAGAAGCGTTTTCGTTTGAAGACTTCAAAAATTATCAGTCAACCTTAAACAGACATCCACTTTTCGGGAAACTTCTTAGTTTAAAAGATATTAAGATTTTCATGACACACCACGTTTATTGCGTTTGGGACTTCATGTCTCTCTTAAAATCACTTCAGAACTTCTTAACTCCCTGCAAAATTCCTTGGATACCCTCAAATGACGCTGTCAGCCAAAGACTCATAAACGAAATAGTTCTTGATGAAGAGACAGACCAATTACCAGATGGAACAACTTCCAGTCATTTTAATCTTTATCTTAGAGCGATGAAGGAAATAGGACTTGACACAAGTCAAGTTAAAACTTTTCTCGATAGTATTGATAGCAATGGTCTATATCATTCTCTGAAAATCGCTCCAGAGATATCCAGAATATTTATGGAAAAGACCTTTTCACTGATTAAACCTGATGCACCACATGTTGTCGCAGCGGCATTTTGCGTCGGCAGAGAATCAATAATCCCGTCTATATTTTCAAGAATTTTAAATCAAAAAGAACTATCAAATCTTGATGTACCATTATTTAAATATTACCTGAGCAGACATTTAGAAGTTGATGAAGAAAAACATGGTCCTATGGCTTTAACACTGCTCAATAGCCTTTGTACAGATGAAACTAAAATTCTTGAGGCTAAGTCTGCCGCAGACATAGCGATCAATGCCAGAATAGATTTTTTAGATGCATTAGAAAAGTTACTGTAACTGGATAAAACTTAGACTCGCACGACTATACCTAATAGTTTCTAACTAACACTAATTTCATTTCCCGAAATATGTTTTTAGTTAATTGGACTCTACAGACCTAGTTTTGCTGAAACATCTAAAATGTCGCCATTGGTAAATACACTGCTGATGCTTTTTGCGTTTGGATAGGTACTAATCATTTCTTTGAAAACCCGCTGGACACTTCAACTAAAACAGGCATCCTGCATGAGCTTTGTCAAGACAGCATCTCATGCAAAATCTTCTTTTTCCTTATAACTAACAAATTCTATAAAAGAGAAGTATATCATATCAATTTTTGCTTAATTTAGTACTTTAAGAAGCGGTCATGCATAAAATTGCCACGATGAATGATTAAGCGAATCCCTCGAATAATTCAGCTAGAAGTTTACCATAATTCAAAATATACTTGAGACATTTTAAATAATTTGATTTGCTTGCGCTGGCTATTTGTAAGGATGACGAGTACGACATATCAATGATCGGGAAGCTTTCGCTAACCATCGTAAATTTATGCCCTTTTTGCTACCACATGTAACTTGCTGAAGTAATTGGAGTTTCATAATCCCTCCAATCAGGTTCCGGTAATCCTTTCGAAAGATCCAAATCAACAACATTCTTTGGAAAGCCTACAGCTTTGGCTGCAATATTCATCATTTCATCATCATGTCTTTTTGTTTTAAAACTCATATGGATTTTTGGCTCAAACAAGCGAAAGCGACTTGTATAAGAATTGAAATCCATGAATTAACCCTTGAAATATAGTTTAGATGACATTATCAGAGCGCCACCATAAGCATCAACAAAGCGATAATATTAGCCCTTCCGGGTATTTCTCGCTGTATCCAAAACGAAGTAACCTGTCCGGTAAATACCATTAAGAAGACCACCTATACGCACCATAATTGTGCGTTTACCTTTGAAATCTATCACGAAAAATGATGTAAATAAATTCCCCATCGACGCACCTTCAAATATGCCGTGAACATGAGAAGCTGATATGACTCGGTAATCTAAAAAACAATCAAAATAATTTCCCATTAAGTCCGTTTTTCCGACCCAATGTCCCTGCATTTTCTCTAAAAACTCAAAGCCCTTCTTATTTATATCAACTGGATTAATCTTGGAAGCTTTGAAATCGGCATATTTTTTCATAGGACTTTCCTTTTTTACACTTCCCTTATCGACATAGCCTCCTTCGGCCTAAAGCTTAAAAAGTCGGCATATGTACTTCAGCATAAAACCCCTTCCCGGCATGACAATTCGTGCAAAAGTTTTCAACAACAGGACGAATGTCGTTAGTATAGGAAATTTCATCTGCCATCGACTCAGTCTGAGAATAAGCTGACGCGCATCATAAGAAACTCATTAAAAATACAATTCTCATTTCAAACCTCCAAAGTTTTCAATAGAGTTTTCGCAACAGCGAGGGCATCTGAACGGTAAGAAGACTCGAGTGCAAGCGTACTTGAAGAATCAATATTAAAACAGGCACTGATAATTCCAAAAGAGAGCATATTAAACATCTGCTCTGAAGCATTTGAATAATCACTTCTCAAGCAGTGCTTCAAACAGTACTCAAAGTAAACAAACAAATTTTTCATCTTAGTTTGTAGGTCAATATTATTAGCAGATTCCACAATCAAAGCTGTTATAACAGACAGTTCCTCAAAAGATGAAGATGAGCTTTCATCGAAGATGAATCTCTATTAAATCAATACTCTTTCTTTCTGGGCTAAGATTTTGTAAAAGCTCATCTAGAATCTGACGCGAATGATCCGTTACTTGCTCTTCCAGTAAACTTAAAAGGTCTTCTCTGTTTCCAACATAGTGACGAATCAAAGGGCGTTTCAATCCTGACTCCTCTGCAACTTTTTCCAAAGAGCTGCCAGCAAGACCATATTTTGTAATATAGCGACTAAAGGCAGTTAAAGTCTCTTCCTTACTTGCCTCTTTTATACTTGGACGTACCATTTCCACAACTTCAAACGTTTACTGTCATCCATGACAATAAACAGCGACAATCATTAGTTGTTAACGAAGACAATTAATATTCTAAATGAACATTGCTCAACAGCGAAATTTTTCTTGACAAAGAAGAATTGCTTTGTTATCATTTTTTCCACATCAATTTAATTGTGCATCTGCACTAACCCGGAGAGGACCAATGTAATGAAGATTAACCCAATGAAGATCAAAAAGATCAACTGAGAAATTGATTTAATTTATTGAGGAAAAATGTGATGATACGCTACAAGTATCCGCGCACGCCTCACCTTCCCTGGTCTCCCGGAAATACGCATGACGACATCTTCCTGGTCAATACAAATGTATTCAAAGGACAGTACGTCGTAGTTACTGAAAAAATGGATGGCGAAAATACGACTATCTATCAGGATTACACTCATGCGCGTTCGGTTAACAGTGCAAATCATTCATCTCGCAGCTGGGTTAAAGCATTACAGGCAAAGCTCTCTTCAGACATTCCGGATAACTGGCGTCTCTGTGGTGAAAACCTCTTTGCTCAACACTCCATAGCTTACGAAAATCTCGAAAGCTACTTTTACCTTTTTGCGATTTTTAATGATCAGAATGTTTGCCTTAGTTGGCAGGAAACCAGAGAATGGGCGTCGCTTTTAAGCCTGCCTCTTCCCCATGTTCTTTTTGAAGGATTTTATGATGAAGAGGTCATTAAAAATATTGAGCTAAATACAGACCAAAGTGAAGGTTATGTCGTTCGACTCAGTAACTCATTTCACTATGATGCAATGGGCCAGAGTCTCGGCAAATGGGTAAGAACAAATCACGTCCAAACCGATACTCACTGGCTGCATGCAGAAATTAAAATGAATGGATTAAGGAGGGACTCATGACACCCTTTTTACAGAGAATATACAATGGTTCTATTCCCGAAATGGATGCCTTTGTCAATGAACTGAAGGCTACTATTCCTCTTCTTGGTGAATTGATGAACACCATGCAAGATGAAGAATGGCATGCTGAAGGTGACGTTCATACTCATACAGATATGGTTCTGGACGAGTTGCGTGACCTACTGGCAGATGACATATCCTGGCTGGATGACGAGCGCCGCTTTTGCCTGGTTATGGCTGCAACTCTTCACGATATTGCCAAACCCATAACATCGAGAGTAGTCGAACGTCATGGCAGGACATGCATTATATCACCGAATCACGAGGAAAAAGGCCGAAGTTCTCTCGTCCCGCAGTTATTGCAACTCGAGATCAGGCCGGAACTTGTGTTGGAGATTGTCAATCTTGTTGGATATCATCAAATGCCAGGAAGGCTGGTTCGCAATGATGCTGCAGATTCAGCGTACTTTCGCTTAGCTAGACAGGTAGATGTGCAACTGCTCTACTATCTTGAATTAGCTGATATGCGTGGCCGGATTTGTGATGACCATGACAAAAACATTGAGGTTCTCAACCTGTTCAGGATGAGACTGGAAGAACTTAACCTATGGGAAAACGATGAGCCTTATGAAGATTGGCTGATGTTCTTTGAAGAGCATGCTAAAAGTTCATTTAAAGAGTCTTTCTCTCTAGCTGTTTATGATTTTGAAAATGGCAAGATCAACAGTCCGGAGGAAGGTTTGGCGCGATCCTATTCTTTGAAAGATGGATTCCCTGAGTTAATTCTGACTTGTGGCCCTTCGGGCTCTGGTAAGTCGAGCTGGTTAAAAAGCCTCGATGAATCATGGAAGATCATCAGTCTCGATGAATTGCGTTTTGAACTAACTGGAACGTATCAGAACCAGAAAGAAAATGGAGCTGTTCTACAGGCTGCAAAAGAAACATTAAAGCAACACCTAAGACAAAAGAAAAAAATTGTCTGGGATGCCACAAGTTTGAGAAAGGATCACCGATCTGCTCTCATCAAACTGGCAATGGATTATGGCGCATTGCTTACAATTCGTTGTTATATAGTTTCAAGTTCTGAGCTGTATAAACGAAATAAAAAAAGGCAAAAACCAATTCCGGAAAAAGTGTTGGACAAGCAGTTAACTGCACTCCAATTCCCGGAATTGAACGAAGCTCACCGGGTGGAAGTTATCAATGCTGACAATCAGTCCCTGATGAGCTCACCTTAAAATTTAAGCGGTGCCTAGGGGCGCCGCTTATTTTACCGACTCAAAAATTGATTCTGCGATTCTTATACCATCGACTGCTGCAGAAGTAATCCCACCAGCGAAACCGGCACCCTCGCCTGATGGATAAAGGTTCTTAAACTTTGGTGAGTTCAATTCTTTGTTATCGCGTAGAACTCTTATAGGTGAAGATGTTCTCGATTCAACACCATGAAGAATAGCTTTATCGGCAATAAATCCAGGCATCTTGCGATTAAAGTTTTTCATAGCTTTATGGAACGCTGTAGTTAGTTCTTCTGGATAGATATCGCGAAGGTTAACAGGAATAATTCCACTTGGACATGAAGACTTACCAAGCTCACCAGTCTGATTTTTCAAAAAGTCGATAACGCGTTGTGCTGGAACTTCAATGGTTCCACCAGCTTCTTGAACTTTTTCCTGAGTTTTCACTTCAATCATCTTTTGGAATTCTAACGCCTCAAGAGGACCACCTGGATACCATTTATCTTTGTCAATGCTGATAACAATTCCCGAATTGGCAAATGGCGAACCGTGATTGTAGTTAGACATGCCATTCACTACCATTCTTCCTGGCTGGGCACTGGAGGCTAAAACGTACCCACCCGGGCACATACAGAATGAGTACACACCAATACCAGAGTTTTTGTCATGACAAGTCAATTTATAGTTAGCAACTGGAAGTTCCTCATGCTCCCAACGCTCGCCATACTGAGCTTCATTAACCCAAACTTGCGGATGTTCTACACGAAAGCCCATGGCCATAGATTTAGCTTCACAAGGGACTCCACCTTCAATGATCTTTTCATAGACATCGTGAGCTGAGTGACCTGTCGCTAATATCCAACGGTCTGCTTTATATTCTTTACCATCACAATCTTCAACCGAAATGAGTTTATCATCACTCCAATTAAACTTCTCTGCACGTGTATTAAAGTGAACCGGGCAAGCATTCTCCATCAAGTAAAGTGAAAGAGCATTAATGATCTTACGGATTTTGTTACTGCCGACATGCGGATTCGCTAAGTAAAGTATTTCTTCAGGAGCACCAAAACGAACGAATTGCTCCATGGCATATTTGATTAGCGGCGACTTAATTCTGGTAATTAATTTACCATCTGAGAATGTACCGGCTCCCCCTTCACCAAAACAAACATTTGAGTCAGAATTTATAACCCCTTTCTTCCAGTGCTTCGAAATATCACGCATTCTTTCCATGATCGGACGACCACGCTCAAGAATAAAACAAGGCATGCCGCGTTCAAGTAATCTTAGAGCGGCAAATATCCCTGCAGGGCCGGCACCTATAACGCCAGTAACTGGTAGGTTTTCACCTTGAGCTTTTTCAAGTTGCTCAAATACCAATGGTGGTGGAGTATCTGTAAGGTATGTCTCGATAGAATAAACGTGATGAAGATTTCGCTTGTTTCTAGCATCAAGCGATTTCTTAAGGATCCTAAAGGATTTACAGGTTGGATCCATCTTCTGTGCTTTTTTCAGAAGGTCTTCACCAAGTCGTACTTTTATGTTGTTCAGAGTAGCCATGCCGTATACTATTCGAGAAACTGTATGCGGCAAGCTGCCTCAATATATTTTAAGATGAATTATCAGTGACTGACCTTACTATCTGTTTTAGAAGCCTTAACTTCTTTGACTTCTTTAATGTTCCAAACAGCACTTTGACCTTTTTTCTGATTTGCCAACCAATTCAACGCCGGAGTATGAACTATCTCATGCCCACCATCGAAAATTGTCACTCGAGCATTTCCTGAAGTTCTCCTGAACAATGTTTTCTTCTCGCCAAATAAAGGATCGTCCAATACTTTTTTAAATGATTTAGGCATCTCTAGAGTTTCATAATATTGCTGTATTTCATCAACCGAAAACTTATCGGACTCTTCTGCAGCGAGCTCATTGAAAGCTTCCAAAGCAAGAGTAAAAGGCACACTTGCCTTGCGACAATCGTAAAGTCCATGATTAATATCTATATTCACTACCTTAACATTTTCAAGGTAAGTAATAGCTGAGCGTTTTAGGCATTCTTCTTTTTAAATTATCATCCTGATCAGGCCTTCCTCCAATAGACTTTTCTATGAAGCGGTCATAACGACTGGTGTTGTCTCCTTTGGTATACTTCTGCTGCCACCATTTAAAGATATCACAGATAGGAACCCAATCCGAAACTCCAGCCTAAATTTCAGGAGCGCGACCAGCCATAAAAAAGATGCATAGCCACCACCAGAACAGCCGATAAGGTAAATCCTCTTTTCATCAACATTGTAGTTTTTCTTCATGTATTCAACTATGGAAATTATGTCGGCCACCACATACTCGGAGCCCATAGCTTTAGGCGTTCAATTTTCTCCTCTAAAATGCGGATGAAAAAAATGCCAATCTTCTTGAATAGCCCAGTGTGCATACTTTAAGTCTCCACCACCTCAACGGTAATTTATTGACCAACTATGAAGACCAACAAGCAATGGTCTTTTATCTTTAGACTTAGCTGTATATATGAGAGATGGCTGTTCTGTCTTATCTATGCTTGAAACATATTGAATTTCCTTGACGCCATCCGGCCGGGTATTTTTTTTCTTCTTAATGTTTGATCCAGCACTAACCACTTCACTCGCCATGATTAGGCAAGTTAATAATATTTTATACACTCAAAGACTCCACATTTTTGATAAACTCTATCTCTAACACATTTTTTTCATACGCCTATCAAAACGAAAAGAATCCGCCAATTGCGCAAAAAGTGGCAAATTCAAACTTAATAAACGGTACTTTTCTATCAATCCTGACGAACATTCCAGTATAAATAATTGTAATTTTGCGTTGATTTGGGTACCTTATGGGCATGAGTGACTCAGAACAAGAAAACTACCATACCCGCGAAACTCTCCTGGAGAAAATTCGCAACCAACACGACGACAGCTCCTGGGAAGATTTTGTATTTTACTACAAACACTTTATTTACATTATTTGTCGCCGCATGAATCTAGCGCATCACGATGCTGAAGAAGTTGTTCAGAAAGTCCTAGTTAAAGTATGGAATACTCTTCCTGGATTTGAGTACGATAAACGCCGCCGCTTTAGAGGCTGGCTTTGTCAGGTAACCGGCAATTGTGTTAAAGATTTTTATCGCTACCAAAAACGTCAGGCGACTAAGATAGAGAATGCATCAAATGACGAGAGCTATAATCCTATCGATAAAGTCTCCATGCCGGACATCTCAGAAATAGCTGAAAAAGAATGGGAAACCTATATAGCCAATATGGCTTTAAATAACATTCGCCCAAAGTTCTCTGACAAAGTCATCAAAATCTTCCTAAAACTCAGTGAAGGCAGTACACCAAAAGAAATTTCTGCAGAGATGGATATCCCGGCAAATACTGTTTCTGTCTATAAAAAAAGAATCACCGCTAAACTCTGCGAAGAAATCCGTCGTTTAAATATCGAACTGGGTTAATTAAAATGCCGACGAAAGAAGAAGATTCCGGCAAAATATTCGACACCATGAATTCCAGTCTTCACCAGTATTTTCAAATGGCATCTGGAGATCTCGATACACCTCAGCCTATCTTTGATGAAATCGCCGCTAATGAAGAACGCTATAAACAAGGCGTCCTGATCAATCAGGGCGGCATGAAAAAGATTCTGCAAATTGAAGATGCGCTGACTGGTCGACCGGTGGCTATGGCGAATCTTAAAGACCCAGAAGATCCTAAGAAGGTCGAACGTTTTTTAAGGGAAGCACGTCTGACCGCAGCCCTTGAGCACCCAAATATTATTCCCGTTTACGACATAGGGCTGGATGATGTAGGTAATCCATTTTTTACGATGAAATTGATTGGCGGCAAAAGTCTCTCGAAAATCCTCAAGGATCAAGGAGATGAAAATATGCCAAGCCTTTCTTTACAGGTTCTCATGGATATCTACATCAAGATTTGCGATGCTGTAGCTTACTCCCACTCAAAAGGGATCCTCCATCTCGATTTAAAACCGTCAAATATCCAAGTGGGGGAATATGGTGAAGTTCTCGTTTGTGACTGGGGTTTAGCCAAAGTTATCGATACTCCAGAAGATACCATCGATGGCGAACTCGACCCCTGCCTTTACAATGACATTACTCTTGATGGAGTAATAAAAGGCACCCCCGGCTTTATGTCTCCAGAGCAAGTTGACATAACTCTTGGAGAGAAGACGAAACGTACAGATATCTATGCTCTGGGTGGCATACTCTATACCATGCTCACTCTGCAACCACCTGTAAAAGATGACAACGTCCAAACTGTTCTGGACAATACCGTCGACGGCAAAATCCCCTCGCCTTCATCCTTAAATATCCAGCGCAATATACCGTTAAGTCTAGAAGCTGTAGCGATGAAAGCCTTAGAAAAAGATCCAAAGGATCGCTACCGAAAAGTAAATGAAATTCGCCAGGAAATACACAAATGGCTGGGAGGCTTTGCAACCTCTGCTGAAAATGCCGGTTTCTTCAAAGCTGCATTTCTCCTTTTCAAGCGTCACAAAGCCGTCGCCTTTCTGTTAATATTCATTCTCATTTCAATGATCTACTCAATAGGAGTTATCTCCCAAAAAGAACAAATTGCCACTGAGGCACTAAAGCTTTATGAAGAGGAAAAAAGACAAACCGAAATTATCGGTAAAGAGCTTTCGCAGAGAATGGTCTTCCTGGCAAAACAGGCAGTAAACTCATATGATATGGATGAAGCTGTAGAATTAATTGACAGAGCTATCGAAAGTGATCCTCACCATTCTATTGCCTATCACATTAAAGGTCGCATTCATTTCTACCGACAGGAATTCAACTTGGCTCTAGAAAGTTTTGCCAGCATTCCCAAAAACAAAGATTACAATATTCAAAAGTTTGTCATTCCTGCTAAAAGGTTTGCCAAGTTAAAACCAGATGAACAGTTCCTTAAAGCCAAAGACTTTATAGAACTCTTAAAGCTCTTCAGAGATACCACGGATATGTTTAAACTCTTTAGATACGAAGTTAAGAGTTATACTGACTTGGATGAACATATTAAGATCTGCCGCTTTATGCTAAACCACCACAATCCTCAGATTAAAAGGCTTAACTTCAAATTCACTAAGGAAGGCGAGACACTCACACTTGATATATCAAACAACATCCACCTGACTGGAACTGGAGCTTTAAGAAATTTGCCTATCACTCACCTGAACATCTCCAAAACCGGAATTTGGCAAAGCCGAGTCTTAGACAGTATGCCACTCGTTGAATTGCGAGCGAAAGACACCAAGATCAAAGAGTTAAAACCATTCTTTAAAATCAAGACTCTCAAAACTATCTATATCGATAGCAAGAAAGCCTCAAAAACCAAAATCCCCAAAGAATTCAAAGGTGAGATTATCAAGCTTTAGTCTGAATTTCCGGAGCAATAAACTCCTGAACCTTCTCTACAGTTTCCGCTTGAGCCCAGTCTAGAGCGCGCTGGAACATGGAGTCCCATTCCTGCTTGATACAGATAATCCCATTACCGCCAAGGTCTTCATTCCAGTCGATGGTAATGACATTAAGATCTTTACCAATCTTAATACCACGCTCATCAGCCAGACTGATAACAAATGGAACCATGTAAAAATCTGGAACAAATAAGTAATCCATTTCTTCAACGCGATCTAAAGCCTCGCGGATAACCGGTAAAATTTCTTTAGTTGATTTGTCGTTGGTTCGGCCCATGTAAGCCAGGCTAAAACCATACTCAAAAACCATCTGGTGGAAATAAACTTCCCGTTCTGCCAGGAAAGACTCTTCAAGGTCCAGGCTTGGAACAATCAGTCCCATACGAGCAGCGTCATTCTCAGACTTCACATGCTCGAATACGCCTTTAATCGCCTGACGAGTGTCAGTCGTCACAAAGTTGTAAGCCGGAATAGGTCGATTGACCAGAATTTGAGGAGTACCAGCTTTATAAAGACTGGCAATATAACCGTATGATTTGATTGAAGGACGACTCCATATCACTCGACTGCGGTTATTTTGCAGTACTTCACTGAAGTTCTTTTCAAAGTCCTTACTACCGACAATTGTATGCTTCAAATCTTTAGAAACATTCGCCAGCATCATCGAAAGCTTATTATGAAAAGCATTTGCTTCTTCACATTCTTTTTCAGTATTTAGGACTATGTACAGGTGTGGCTCAGAGTTTCTGGTATCTAAAACATAAGTGCCTGAACCTTGAGTCGAAGAAAGTAAACCTTCCTCGACCAACTGACGGATTACTTTATCGATTGAAGCACGCGCTATATTGTACTTCTCCATCATGTTCATACGTGTTGGCAGCTTAGTTCCCGGTGGGTATACACCATCGCGGATATCTTTGCTAATCCAATTTTTAACTCTGTCTGTTACACCCATACTTCTCTTCCTGTAACTATAAACTTCTGAATCCCCTCTAGGATCACTGGTATTTACCAGTAGATCCTGGGGTCTAAAAACATTTGCTCAAATGCCTACCTCCCCAAGTGCATTATTGCAAGTAAATTTGACTATTTTACTTTTCTTTTTCTAAAACAGCCGGGTTGTAAGGTCCTGCCTGTGATTTTGTAGCTGTTCGTACCTTAGCGAAGTCCCCAGCTTTTACGACACTAGCTTTATTACCGAAATGATTTCGAACAAAAGTTGCTATTGCCGCGAGATCTTTGTCCTTAAACATTGGGTTTACACCAAGACCAGGCATTGGCATCGGCGTATTGTACTTTTTGCCATTTACTGTGATTGGTCCAATCAAACCGTGAAGCATAACCTTCGCAAGTTTCTCTTTACTACCTGTTACCCACTCACTCTTAACCAGTGGTGGTCCCATATTCGGCAGACCTTCGGCATCCGGTCCATGACAACCAAAACAGTTTGCTGTACCGAAAAATAATTTTTTACCGTGATCAAAAAGTTTTCTATCTGCTTTAGAAAGCTCCTTATAGTTTGTTTTGACCTCACCTGAAGACTTACCAACTTTATTAAGAATTCCAGCGAACTTCTTACTCTTAAGAGTAGAAACCATTGGTTTAAACTCTGCCTCTCTTCCAGCTAAGCCACTAATTGCCGCTTCGTTGATAAATTTCTTATCTTTAAATTTATCAAGAACAACTTTAAGTGTCTCAAGTGAGGAAGGGGCTTTAATCGTACCTGCAACAAGAGCAATCTGAAGACCAATCTCATAATCGGCACTCTTTGCTTCTTCCGCTAAAATCATCACCATGGCTTTGTGATCAGAAGTAGGCAAAAACTCTGCAACCGCTAAAGCATTAACTTTGGCTTTTACATGCGATTTTGCTAAACCTGCTTTAACCGAACTAAGGCTAACCGCATTAAGTCCTTCTAAAGTCCATAGTGCATTGATCACTGCTCTGTGGTCAGTAGTCGTTACAAGAAGAGAGTTAACAGCTGCGGCAACTGAGTTATCATTTTTCTGAACGATCAACTGGCGAGCCATATCTCTGTACCAACCATTGCTATGAGCCAGGTAAGGAACAAGCTCACTTGCCGAAAGACCATTCAACTTAGGCTGCCTGCTTAGGGCTTTAGCTGTTGAGCGAACCCGGTAAATTCTACCGCGATCATTGTTGTTTTTATCAAGGTCACGAGAAAGGATCTGCTTTCTCAAGTAAGTCGTTACAAAAACTCTGTGCTGGATAATACCGTGATAAAGGTCAAGGAAGTAAATAGAACCATCCGGAGCATTGTACATATTCACTGGACGGAATCTTTCATCTTGTGAAGTCAAGAACTCCTTCTTGTCGTAAATTTCCTGACCGCCAAGTGAACCTTCTCTCTCAACCAACTTTCTGGCTGAAATTAAGTTACCTGCCGGCTCTGGAGTCAAAACCATTCCGTAAAATTCTTTAGGGAATTGATCCCCACGGTAAACCATAGATCCACTGGCAGCAGTAAACTTATTTAGCACACCACTAGGCATCCTGAGCATACCCTTGATGTAACCACGGTTAATACCAGGATTCATACGACTTGGGTAAACTTCGTTTTTACCGATTTTACCGGATCCCATTTTGGTTGAAAAACCAGGGTTCTTTAAAAGTGAACCAGGACGCAAGTACTCACCAGTAGCAGGTGAACTGTTACCATTGTGGTAAAGACGACCATAGTCATCCATACCAAGGCCCCACTGACCGCGATTCTCAGTCTTTCGAACCACAAGCTTGAAGTACTTGTTTTTGTAAATTTCTTTAGAGTTTGCAGGAATGGCAGCGTCTAATGATAGAGCTCTGTAGGCTTTTGAATCCTTAGCATTGTAGTACCAGTTATCCATCGCATAAAGCATAGTATTTGGCTTATGCTCTAATGAACCACCAGGAGCGTACTCTGGATCGACAACTTCCCGTACACCTGCTTTAAGGCCAGGTAAAACCTCTGCAAAATAAAGAGTTGTGTGATCGGCATAAAGAATTCCGCCTTTAACGAAAGTAACAGCTCTTGGCAAAACAACGTCATCTAAAAAGATTGTACGCTTATCAACTTTTCCATCACCATCTGTATCTTCCAAAATAGATATACAGTTTTTATTGACTTCTTCTTCTGTTCCATCAACATTCGGCATGTAAGTATTCATCTCACAAACCCACATGCGACCATCGCCATCAAAAGCCATAGTTACAGGATTTAAAACATGTGGTTCATAAGCCACAGCTTCAACTTTAAACCCGTCTTGTACAGACATAGAGCTCAATGCTTTGTCTACTGTCAGGATAGGTGCCGCAGGAATTTTATCCTTCGGAATCACATCCTTCATATCGTGACCTTTTCTATCGCCACTTTGGCCAAAGGCCGAACTTACTAGAAGTGATGAAATAAGCGCCAATCTCTTCATCAATTGTCTCCAGAGTTATCTTTAATTATTCACACACTGCGAAATACCTAAATTTAAACGAGGGCTCCAGCCTCTACGGAATAAGGACTCCATTTGTAGTCGATATTCTTAAGAAGATTCATGAGTTTCTGACCGTATTCAACATATAGGTCATAACTTTTATCATTTGGAGTATTCAAAGCCGTAGGATCGTGGAAGATCGCCGCCAGGTGAGGCTCGATGGAGATACCACCGTCGTAGCCATCTGCCTTAAGGTCAGCAAGAATCTCTTTGACATACCCCTGCCCTTCCCCAGGCATTGTATAAGTTTCTTTTCCGCCATCAACAGGATTCAAAGTGTCTTTGATATGAATGTATGCTATGTGCTGTTTAACTTTTGAGTAAAACTCCCAGCTATCCTGCCAAACGTCGCCGCCTTTAGCGTAATCTTTCATGAACGGGCTGTTACCTGTATCATAGATAAGCTTAAGACCAGGAACATTTTCCATAAGCTCTAGAGAGTGCTTCCAGCTCATACCACCGTAGTTCATACAGTTTTCGTGAACCGGCTGAATTCCAGCATCTTTAAATAGACGAACAACTTCAGTCAAACGCTTAAATCTTTCCTGAGCATATTGTTCTTCACCTTCGCAACGAGCATAACTCATGATGCGAATAAGCTTAGTACCAAGACGCTGCATACGTGGAATAGCGCGCTCGACTTCTGCTAGAGTAATCTCGAAAGAATCATTGACATTTTTCGCCCAGTTAGCTATAGCTGAACCAAAACAGTTAATTTTGATGTCTGCTGCATCCAGCTTCTGACATACAACTTCAAAGTCTTCATCTGAAATATCGTGAATGTTCTTACCATTGATATTTCTTGATTCGATAGCATTCCAACCAAGAGCTTTAGTCGCTTCTAACTGTCTATCGAAATCTTGTGATGCCTCATCGGCAAATCCTGTTAAATACATTTTCAGTCCTCTCTAAAAATTTAATTAAAGCTCTACTTTCTGGCCGCCATTTTTGGCTGACTCGTAAATAGCACAAATAAGTTCAACAGCTTTACGACCTTCATCACCACCTGTGGTTGCAGGACGACCTTCTGAAACTGCTGCAATAGCTTCTTCGAAGTTGCGCTGGTGCCACTCAAAACTGATTGCACTTGGATCTGCAGCTCCTGCACCGCCTTCTTCAGCACCGACGCCATACTGAGCCAAAACATCGGCGTCGCCAGCTTGCTCGTCTTTGAATTCCCAAACGCTGAATTTATCATCGACCATGAAAGCAGAACCGGCATCACCGGAAATCTGTACCTGCGCCGGATGACCTTCTTTAGACCAACAAGCAGTTGATCCCTGAATAACACCGCGAGCACCATTCTTAAATTCAACAATCGCTACAGCAACGTCTTCCACTTCGATGTCTTTGTGAGCTTCAAGACCAGCGAAAGCACAAACGCTTTTCACTTCTCCCATAAGGTGAAGGAGTAGGTCAATAGTGTGAATTGACTGATTCATAAGAGCACCACCGCCATCAAGGGCCCAGGTTCCTCTCCATGCACCGCTATCGTAGTATTCCTGAGTTCTCCACCATTTAACGTAAGCATCGGCAAGAACGATTTTACCGAAACGACCTTCTTCGATCGCTTTCTTGAAGATCTTAGTAGATTCATTGAAACGGCGTGGTAGGACACCGATTAGCTGAACGTTGTTTTGCTCACAAGCGGCTAACATCTTATCGATTTTTTCGGTCGTTACATCAAGAGGCTTTTCAACGATTACGTGTTTTCCGGCATTTGCAGCTGCGATACCCGGCTCCATATGAGCTCCACTTGGAGTACAGATAGTTACGAAATCCATATCATGAGCTACGAAGGACTCAAGATTTACATAAGCTTTACAGTTGTTTTCTGAAGCAAAAGCTTCCGCTCTCTCAGGATTTCTATCGAAAATTGCAACTAACTCTGCGTTTGGCATAGCTTCGAAAGCTTTTGCGTGAAACTGGGAAATCATTCCCGCGCCGACAATACCAAATTTATAAATCTTATCTGACATAATTAATTCCTCTTACTCTGCAACTTCATCACCTTCTAAAGCAGAAGTAGCATCCTCATTTTTATATTTGTACATCATGTAAAATTGACCTGCAATCACAGCCACAACGAAAACGATCAGACCAACTGTACCGATTGGGAAGTCCCCCATCTTCTTAGTAGTTGCTGTGTAAGCTGCTGCAGAACCCGTGATTATTAGAGAAGTACCCATAAGGACATTCCAAAGAATTCTTTTGCCACCTTCTGGACGACTGTCGCCAAGAATCTTCTTTGAGTTCATCATCAGGAAGAAAGCCAGGAAGGCAATTGGCAGGAAGATGTAACCAATGGTTGAGGTCACGATCGCCAAAAATGCTTTAGAACCACCGCTCCAGAAGACCGGCCATAGAACTCCAGTGCCGCCACAGATAATACCGATTTTGTGATAGATCCCACCGTGAGGTTTATCAAACATCTCACTAAAGACGAAACCTGAGATAAGCATCAACATTGATATTGTTGATAGCGCCATAGCCAGAACGCCGATACCGAAAACACTGTTGGCAAAACTCATATTATCTGTTAGAGCAGATAGGGAATCTGCAAATGCTCCTGTATCTCTGTTGATAAGAAGTGCCGCGATTTTCTTTTCACCGTCAGCGACTTCACCAAGGCCTTCACTACCAGTTCTCTTACCAAGAATTTTGCTATAAGAACCAAAACCTTTATTTGTTTCGTCAACAACTACGATACCGTCTTTCTCTGAAAGTAGACCTTCGAAAGTTTTACCGTGGAACATGTGAGCAGAAGCGATAACTACGCAAGATACTGCAAGTACAAAAGGAATAACCATACCAGTTGAAAGGTCGAAAATTGCCAGACCGCGGTGATCTTTACCCCAACCTTTATTAAGCATTGAGAATGGCAGTAGGAAAGTCATGTTGATACCAACTGCAGCAGATGCTGCACCGATTAGACGAGTACGCTGTTCGTTGATTATAACTTCAGTCCAGTATTCTTTAGCCTGTGGCTCAAGGACACTTAGAAAATCATTATAAACTGTAGCTGGACGGAACCACATTCCAAAATCAGGGATAAAACCGGCAACAACAGCTCCCATGCTGAATTCATCAGATGTAGTGGCAAGTTTGAAAACAACGCCCATGAAGGCAATGACGATACCGGCAACAACCAGCTTTAGAGTCATTTCATAAATCTTAATACCGATACCTTCTTTACCGTAGCAAAGAGTAATACCAGTGACCACAATAAATATTATAAAGGAAACAACATACTTACTGGTATCGCCAGTTGCTCCTTCAAACATACCCGGCATAAGGTTTTGACTGACCGCGGCATAAGCGAGAGAATACTGAGGTAAAACCCAAACGAGGTTTGCCATAAGAGAAGCAATCAACCAACCCCATGCTAAGACTGGGTTAATTTTAGTTTTAAGATTTTTAAACGGTGACTCACCAGTTGAAAGAGTTACATAAGCAATAGCACAAAGCATAGTTACACCCATAAGCATGGCAACCAGCTGAACCCACATGAACTCATACCCACCGATTACACCAAGGAACAGTGCACCGGAAAGTGAACCACCACCAAGAGTGATCGCACTCTGCAGCCAACCCGGCCCGGACATTTTTACATAAGTCTTAAGAACAGACAGTCCACCTTGTTCTTTTGCAGCAACTAACTGCTGTCTCTCTAATTCAGCTTTTTCGCTCATTGGGTAATCCCTATTTCAACTCTTTAATTTTAATATTTCTAAATTTGTAAATCTTACCTTTCTCACCGTGATGCTGAATACCGATGTAACCTTCAGAATCTTTGGTATCGATAATGTGGGTCGTTAATACACCATTTACGGAAATCTTTATTTCGGAACCGCGGCACTCAATTCTGTACTTGTTCCAGTCGTAGCGTTTAAGAGCATTCTTCCTTTCTTCGGTCCACTCAGGGCTGAAATCTTTCTTAAAGTGTTTGTCTTTGCCAACTTTGAAGTCGCGATCTGGGTGCATCCACTTGCGTCTACCTTGATCATAAAGACCACCGCTCCACTTACGGTCAGATGGATCACATTCTGCCTGGTAGCCCCAGGCTTTACCTTTTTTCTTCATACATCTGAAAAGGAAACCTGAGTTAGACTTACCTTCCGGCATCTTTACTTCAGCTTCAAAAATGAAGTCTTTAAACTTCTTAGTTGTACACAGGAAGAATTTTTTCTTGTCAGTAGTGAGGTGAATCTCATCGCCTTCTAAAGTGATTGTTCCCCAGTCGTATGGGTTTTCCCAGCCGGTAAGATCTTTACCGTTAAACATATTCACAAAACCTTCCTCAGCATTAACTGTAAATACCAATAGAAGGATGAGGGCACATAATATCTTTTTCACACATATCTCCATACATCTTAATTGTTTCATGCAATAATAACATATCAATCAAACAAACAAAAGAAAACTCTCAAGAGAATCTAAAGCTTTTAAATCTTTTGCCTAATTAGGCAAATAAACCAAATTGACCACTCTTAAAATATGCCTACTCAATCAAATATAAATAAGGCAAATCTTGCAAAACAATAAACTTAACTATATGCTCTTGTCAAGAGTAAAAATGCGTATTACCTATAAAGAAACAAGCTTTTGACTAGCCGATCAGGCAAATTAAATAATATTAGACATTTAGGCAAATTATGAAAGAATTCATGTGTAAAGACTTCGTTCTCGAAAACGAAACAGCTTCTATCCTATATCACAAGTATGCTGAACCACAGCCAATCATTGATTATCACAACCACCTTCCACCAGAAGATATCGCCAATGATCGCGTCTATAAGACCATTACAGAAGTGGCTCTTTCTGGTGATCATTATAAGTGGCGTGCCATGCGCATAAATGGTATCCAGGAAAAGTACATCACTGGAGATGCAACAGATAAAGAAAAGTGGGATGCCTGGGCTGCAACTATGCCTAAGACTCTAAGAAATCCCCTCTTTCACTGGCAGCATCTAGAACTTCAAAGATACTTTGGTATCAAAGAAATATTGAGTCCAAAAACGGCTGACGAAATCTATGAAAAGTGTAATGCTATGCTGGCTCAATCCGGCTTCTCAGCGCGTGGTCTTTTGAGAGCACAAAATGTTGAAGTTGTTTGTACTACAGATGATCCAATTGACTCCCTTGAACATCACATCAGTGTTAAAGAAGAAGGCATCGCTCTAAAAATGCTGCCTACATTCAGACCGGATAAAGCTCTTGCTCTGGACAATCCGACTCAATGGAATGAATACATCGACAAGCTGGCCGATGCCGCCAAAATGAATATCGAAAACTACAGCGATTTCAAAGCTGCTGTAAAAGATCGTCACGACTTCTTCCATGAAGTAGGCTGCCGCCTTTCTGATCATGGTCTACCTGAGCCTTACGGTGCCGATTTTTCTGAAACTGAAATCGTTCAGGCATTTGAAAAAATCAGAGCGGGCAAAGAAATACTTGAAAGCGAAAAACTTAAAATGCGTACTGCATTTATGGTTTACTTCGGTCAGTTGAATGCTGCTAAAGATTGGACTATGCAACTTCACATGGGCCCAATCCGCAATAACTCTACAAGAATGTTCAATCAACTTGGTCCGGATGCCGGATTTGACTCCATCGGCGATCGTCCAATTGCCGAAGCTCTCTCAAGATTCTTAAACAAGCTCGACATAACAGCTGAGCTTCCAAGAACGATCCTTTACAACATCAAACCTTCTGATAATGAAACACTTGCAACTATGTGCGGTAATTTCTCAGATGGTTCAATTGCCGGTAAAATTCAATTTGGCTCCGGTTGGTGGTTCCTCGATCAGAAGGACGGCATGAAAAAGCAGATGGAAGCTCTATCGCAGCTTGGTTTAATCAGTCGCTTTGTCGGTATGTTGACCGATTCCCGCTCATTCCTGTCTTTCCCAAGGCATGAATACTTCCGAAGAATACTATGTAACCTGTTCGGACAGGATATAGAAAATGGCGAGATTCCTTACGATCTTGAAATGGTTGGCGCTATCATCGAAGATATCTGCTACAACAATGCCAAAGAGTTTTTCGGTTTTTACAAATAACTTAAGTCATAATACTGCATTGGTTGTCCTATTGCTCCGAAACAGAGCGTTAACAACCAATGTGTGAGTTTTTAAAATAAAGAGGTGAATATATGTCCAGTTTAAAAGATAAAGTATGCGTCGTGACCGGTGCTGCTGGCATTTTGTGCTCAGCTATGGTCGAAGCGCTACTTGAAGAAGGCGCTAAAGTTGCCCTTCTCGGTAGGACAGAAAGCAAGCTAGTGGATCTCAAAAAGGAGCTTCACGACAAAGGCTACAGCGAGACTCTCGTTACTGCTGCTGATGTCCTAAATGCCGATGATCTAAATAAAGCTAAAGAGCTGATCAACACTACCTGGGGTAAAGTCGATCTACTCGTAAACGGTGCTGGTGGCAACCACCCAAACGCAACCAGTAAAGCAGAACAAATGACTGCAGACACTCCTATGGAAGACAGTTTCTTTGGTATGTCGCTTGATGCATTTGGTTTCGTATTTGACCTGAATTTCAAAGGAACTCTTCTTCCTTGTCAGATCTTTGGTAAAGATATGATTGATTCTGGTGCTGGTAACATCATCAACATTTCTTCGATGTCAGCAGACAGACCATTGACTAAAGTGGGTGCTTACTCTTCAGCTAAAGCATCCGTTGATAGTTTGACACAGTGGCTTTCAGTTCACCTGGCAACAAGAAACATCCGCGTAAATGGCTTAGCTCCAGGATTCTTTGTAACCGGTCAGAACAAATTCCTACTATTCCAAGAAGATGGAGAAACTCCGACTGCTCGCGGTCAAAAGATTATTAATAACACGCCAATGGGTAAATTCGGTAAGCCGGAAGACCTCAAAGGTGCAGTGAAGTTCCTTGCTGGACCTGAGTCCAGATTTGTCACGGGTATCGTCCTCCCGGTTGACGGTGGCTTCTCAGCTTTCTCAGGCGTCTAACTAAAAGTATGTATGTGTATGTCATCATGGGAGTGAGCGGCTGTGGTAAAAGCACAGTTGGCAAACTCCTGGCGAATTCTTTAAATATTCCATTCTATGACGGGGATGATTTTCATCCGGATGAGAATATCGAGAGAATGAAGTCAGGTCGAGCGTTGGATTGTATGGACCATCGCATCCCCTGGCTCGTAGTTTTAAATAAAAATATAACCGAGTGGAATCAGTCCGGCGGTGCAGTTTTGGCTTGTTCATCTTTGAGAAGAATACATCGTAATCTTCTTAGAGAGAGAAATAGAGTGAGGTTCATTTACCTTCATGGGGAGCGCGAAGTTCTTCTGGATAGAATGAATTCGAGGAATCACTTTATGCCATCCTCCCTGCTTGACGATCAACTCGAAACTTTACAAGTACCGATAGATGCGATGCACGTTTCCATCTCTCAGGCACCTGATGAGATAGTGAAGGAAATACTTTCGGAAATTCAGTTCAAGGAAAACTCGCATAAATGCGTTACTACTTTACAATAAGTCGAGTCATTTCTTTAGCTGGTTCTGTGTGGTGTCCAACTAAATGAAACCATAACGTATCTACAAGTGTGCTTTAAGCTTAAAGTTTTAAATTTAAGATATCAGGAAAAAAGATATTATGGAACTGAAAAAAAATTGCAAATACGCAATGATTATCCCTACCAGTATGGGAATTCGTCTCACTCCGGAAAATGGTCAGCCATTTCACTCGAGTGACACATTTAAAATGCAGGCAACAAGTGCTGAATCAAACGTAGGCAGTGTTTCCTCATTTCTAGGTCTAAATGTTAAAGTTCTTACTGCTTTCGTTAAAGACAGCCCAATTTCTCACTTCATCAAAGGCAACCTTCGTCAGCGTGGTATGGACTTCGAAGGCCCTGAATTCGAACAGGACAATCCTTGGGGCTACCGTCACCAGATCAATATGGCTGACAGTGGCTGGGGCTCTCGTGGTCCTCGCGTTCAAAATGACCGTGCTGGTGAAGTTGGTCGTGCTCTGGATGTTAAAGATTTTGACCTAGATAGAATTTTCGCCGAAGAAGGCGCTCAGATCGTTCACCTTTCTGGTCTTATCGCTGCTCTTTCTGAAGGTTCTACTCAGTTCTGTCTTGATATCGCTCGCAAAGCTAAAGCAAACGGAACTCTTGTTTCTTTCGACCTAAACCACCGTGCATCTTTCTGGAAAGGTCGTGAAGAAGAACTTCACAACAGCTTCAAAGAAATCGCCAGTCTTTCTGACATCCTTATCGGTAATGAAGAAGACTTTCAGCTTTGCCTAGGTATCGAAGGTCCAGAAGCTGGTGGTCAGGGTATCGATGACAAAATCGACAGTTTCAAAGAAATGATAGAAAGAATCAAGGCTGCCTATCCCAACGCTTCTGCATTCGCAACGACTCTTCGTGAAGTTGAAAGTGCAAACCTTCACAAATGGGGCGCAATCGTTCACGAAGGCGACAACTGGCACGTAATCAAGCCTCGCGATATCGGTGTTTGCGACCGTATCGGTGGTGGTGATGGTTTCGTTGGTGGTATGCTTTATGGTGTACTTAAAGAGTGGAACTCTGAGCAGTGGGCACAGTTTGGCTGGGCCAGTGGCGCATTCACAGCAACACTTCTTACTGACTACTGTCAGCCTGCTGACGAAGATCAGATCTGGAGTGTCTGGAAAGGTAACGCTCGCGTTAAGCGCTAAGATTTTAAATGCCGCCTGCGGGCGGCATTATAAAATCTAGGAATCAGTCGGCTATTCCTCAGTTTCTAGTAGGCTATTTATTAAGAACTGATTAATAAACACTGATCACTGAATACTAAATACTCCTTCTATAACCCCTAACCCCCCTTTGAAAAACCCATGAAAAAAATAGCAGACGGCGCAGCAGAGCGCATAGTTTCCAGCGCTGATCTGGAAGCTCATATCGACAACTTCCTCGCATCTCACGAAGGCAAACTCGAAAGACTACTACTTCTACCTCCAGACCACACACGTCTTAACTCTCGCGCTGGTGAGATCACAGCTTATATTTACAATAAATTAAAAGATGCATGTACAATCAACATCATGCCGGCTCTTGGGACACATTTCCCAATGACTAAAGAACAGTGCCACATGATGTTTGGCGACAGCATTCCTTACGATGCCTACATGCCGCACGATTGGCGAAATGCCCTGATCGACCTTGGAGAAATCCCACCTTCACGCATCGAAGAACTTTCCGAAGGCAAACTCGACTTCTCTATGCAGGTTGCCGTCAACAAAGAACTCATTGAAGGTAACTACGACCTTATCCTATCTATCGGTCAAATCGTACCTCACGAAGTGATTGGCATGGCCAACTATACCAAAAACATTCTTGTTGGGGTTGGCGGTGGAGATACCATAAATAAGTCACACTACCTTGGCGCAGTTTATGGTATGGAAAGAATCATGGGCGAAACAAATAGCCCAGTTCGTGCCGTCCTAAATGAAGGTTTCGATAAATACCTCCGCCCAAAGACAAACGTTCAGTTTATTCTTACTGTTATAGGCAAAGAAGAAGACGAACTTGTCATGCGCGGTGTTTACATGGGCGATGATGATGACACCTTCGCAGAAGCCTGCGAACTCAGCCGTGCAGTAAATCTAGACAACGTCAGCAAACCAATTCAAAAATGTGTAGTTTACCTCGACCCAGAAGAATTCACTTCGACCTGGCTTGGTAACAAATCTATCTATAGAACCAGAAAAGCTATGGCAAATGGCGGTGAACTCATCGTTCTTGCTCCTGAACTTCACACATTTGGTGAAGACCCGGAAATTGATCGCCTCATTCGCAAATACGGATACCTCGGTACCGACCAAACATTGAAAGATGTTCGCGAAAATGAAGAGTTAGCCAATAACCTTTCCGCAGCGGCTCACCTGATTCACGGAACAAGTGATGGTCGTTTCAACATAACTTACTGTCCGGGTGACCAAGTCACAAAAGAAGAAATCATCAGCGTTGGATACGATTACATGCCATTTGAAGAGGCTCTTCAAAAGTACAACTACAAAGAAATGAAAGATGGCTGGAATACAATTGACGGCGAAGAAATCTTCTACATCAGCAACCCTGCCCTCGGCCTCTGGCAAGCAGATTTAGGCTAAAACCTTTGCAGGTCATTCATCATGAATGGCCTCCTTCTGGAAGTACCGGCGGATCACCGGCAATGCACTTAACTAGCCTCACAAAACTCTGACTTTTTAGTCCTATTGAGATTCTTATCACTTATCATAACCAAAGTATGCTTAAAAGAATGAAGCTCATAGTCTGATTCGTAGATACGTCTAAAATTTCTTCCATCCAGAGAAATCTGGTATCCATGCAGGTTTCTACTAATACGAAAATGCCCTTCGGGAACCATATGCCATTCTGAGCCCAATCGACATACAAGATAGTGATAATCCGTCATTCCCTGCTCCTTTTTTATTATTTACCACTTAACAACAAAGTGCTTCATGGCAAGGAGTAAAAACATATAAAAAGCTCTAAAAATGAAAAAGAGCTACAGAAAACTATAATTTCCCATAACTCATCTTTTGCCGTTTCCCCGGCAGCGCCTCAATGCGCTTTATCTACGTCTGACACCAACATAGAGTTCTTATTCTTTAGCAAAAGGCCTTAAGAGTTAAGAAATTAATAATTAATTATAAAAATACCTTTAACTCAGCCTACCTGTTCACTCAATTGCCTTAAGCGGTTATTCCTGGCTTGCATACACATTCTTACTGCCATAGAGTCATAAAGTTTGCAGTGAAGACTCGACTCGTCGTGGAGTTAAGCGAATGGATGAAAATGATGCGCTTAATTGGCTCAATCATCATTTAAAAAAGAGCTGGGAGCCCATGAACGCTTATGATTGGATACTTGATATAGACAGTACAGTCAAACCAGTTTTTGGTCATCAGGAAGGAGCTGAAATCGGCTACAATCCAGCATAATTCGAATTTGCCTGGGAATTGAAGTGAGGTCCGGCAATGAGCATGGTGGTAGTTTTGCGCTGCCTAAACTTATTGACTACTATGGTTGAAGAAAATAGGCCATTCCTAATTCTAGGAGATGTATCTTACAGCTCAGATAGTATGATTAGAGAATGTGAGAATCGGTTTATTCGCTAGCTTTTTAAGCTTAAAATGAGCAGTGTAGCTAAAAATCTTATTCGAGATATTGAACACTCAAATCCCAATTGGGCTAATGCAGGCCAAGGCTGGCAAGGCTATAAAACAACGATTCAACTCCAAGGGTGGGAGCAAAAAAGAGAGGCCCTTATTTTACGTCGCCAGAACAAATCGAAAAAATCTGTCCTTACCAAGGCAATTGAAGATAAGCAACCAACACTTTTTCCTTAATTTATTTAAGATGAAAAAGCTACTGAATGGGAATACTGC